>DSAI01000052.1 GCA_011372845.1 Actinomycetota bacterium | reverse complement strand
TCTCTCCGCCGGACCGGTGACCCTGAGCGAGCTCACTGCCGAGATCGGTGGCGCACCAGCCGCTGTTCGGGCGCTGGCGCGTTCAGGGGTACTGGAGATCACCGAGTCACGGCGGTACCGCCGGCCCACCGGCTCGTCCTCAGAGGCGCCCCGCCACGCGCACACTGCACAGCAGGCGGCAGCGGTTGAGCAGATCGCCGGCGCGGTCGAACACGGGGGAGTGGTGGTGCTGGACGGTGTCACCGGGTCGGGTAAGACCGAGGTGTACCTCTCGGCGATCGAGGCTGTCGTCGCGCGTGGTCGTGGAGCGATCGTGCTCGTCCCGGAGATCTCACTCACTCCGCAGACGGTCGGCAGGTTCCGATCGCGCTTGGGGGACGACGTGGCGGTGATTCACAGCCGGCTCTCGGTGGGCGAGCGGTTCGACCAGTGGCAGCTTGCGCTCGAAGGACGCGTGAAGGTCGTCGTCGGGGCTCGTTCCGCGCTGTTCGCGCCTGTCAGGAATCTTGCGCTGGTCGTGATAGACGAGGAGCACGAACCTTCCTACAAGCAGGCGCAGTCGCCCCGGTACCACGCTCGCGATGTCGCCGAACGGCTGGTACGCGCACGGGGCGCGGCTCTCGTGCTCGGGTCGGCAACCCCGTCGATGGAGACACGACACCGGACCAACGATGGCCGGTACTCCATCGTACGGCTCACCGAGCGTGTCGGTGGAGGTGCGCCGGCCCCGGTAGAGGTGCTCGACATGGGCGCCGAGTTCCGCTCGGGGAACCGTTCCATCTTCTCGCGGCGTCTCACGACTGCGCTGGAACAGGTCGTGGAACGTGGCGAGAAGGCGGTCCTCTTCCTCAACCGCCGGGGCTTCGCATCGTTCCTCCTGTGCAGGGAGTGCGGATTCGTTCCCGAGTGCCCGTCGTGCAGTGTGTCGCTCACGTACCACGAGGATGGCGGACGGCTGCAGTGTCACCACTGTGGTCACACAGAGACAGTACCCGCCACATGTCCCCGCTGCGGCAGCGCCTACCTGCGTCGGTTCGGGGCCGGCACGCAGCGTGCCGAGGCGGACCTGGCTGCGTTGTTGCCCGGGGTGCCGGTGATCCGCATGGACGCTGACACCACGTCGCGCAAGGGCGGACATGAGACCGTGCTCGCACGGTTCGAGGCTCAGAAGCAGGCGATACTGCTTGGCACCCAGATGATCGCCAAGGGCCTGGATTTCCCTGAGGTCACGCTGGTTGGCGTTCTCAATGCGGATACGAGCATGCACGTGCCGGATTTCCGTGCTTCCGAGCGGACGTTCCAGCTTCTGGAGCAGGTGGCCGGACGTGCAGGGAGGGGTACCCGTCCGGGACGCGTGATCATACAGACATACTGGGCGGACCATCCCGCAGTGCGTGCGGTTCAGGAACGTGACCCCGGGCTGCTGTACGGTCCCGAAGAAGCGGACCGGCGTTCACTGGGATATCCGCCATACGCCCGCATCGCCAACATCGGCTTCGCGGGGGCACGCCAGACGGACGTGCGCGATGCCGCATCCATCTTCGCCGAGGGGCTCCGGAAGGCGGTGCCTGAGGGGTGGAGCGTGCTGGGACCGTCACCCGCGCCGATCACGCGCATCAAGGGGCGATGGCGATGGCATGTGGTCGTGAAGTCGCTCGACGGACCCTCCATGCCGTCACTGCTCAGCCGGTTGGATGCAGAGATCACAGTGCCCGAGCAGGTCACCCGGACGATCGACGTCGATCCAGCAGGCATGTTGTAGGAGATGCGGCACGCGTGGGCGCCGCCACGCCCTGTCGCACACCGGTGTAGAATACGTTGGTCGGAATCGCGAGAATGAAGGGGCGTCGATGGAGGTCCTGCACTATCCCAACCCGGTCCTCAAGGGCCGTGCGCATGACGTTGATACCCAGGCGGACCAGGAGCTCCGGGAGCTCGTGCGCGCCATGGCGGAGACGATGTACGCCGAGAACGGCGTCGGCCTTGCCGCTCTCCAGGTGGGCGTGGACAAGCGCGTAATCGTGTTCGATGTGGACGGTCGACTGGCTGCGCTCTGCAATCCGGTGATCACGGAGTTCGGTGATGAGACGGTCGTGGACGAAGAGGGCTGTCTGTCGGTGCCGGGGGTGAATGTGCCGGTGGAACGATCACAGCGTGTCGTCTGCCAGGGACTCACGATCGAAGGCAGGGAGATCACGATCGAGGCCGAGGATCTGCTCGCGCGTGTCCTGCAGCACGAGATAGACCATCTGGACGGTATCCTGATACTCGACCGGGCGCCCGCGGAGATGAGGAAGTCTCTCATCAAGGCGTACAACGAGGCCAACAATCTGTAGCCCGGCCGAAGGGGAGGGCATGCGTATCGTCTTCATGGGTACTCCGGCCTTCGCGGTGCCGACGCTGGACATGCTCGCGCAACGGCATGACGTGGCCCTCGTGGTGACGCAGCCCGACCGTGTGTCGGGCAGGGGCGTGCACAGCCGCTACTCCCCCGTGAAGGAACGCGCTCTCGAGCTCGGCCTGCCGGTG
>DSAI01000177.1 GCA_011372845.1 Actinomycetota bacterium | reverse complement strand
TCCGGCTGCAGCCGGACACGGCCGTCTTCACGGAAGAAGCGCTTCACGGTCGCATCTTCGTCGATCATGGCCACGACGATGTCGCCGTTGGTGGCGGTCGACTGCTGCCGCACCACCACGAAGTCTCCGTCGAGTATGCCTGCTTCGATCATGCTCTCTCCCTTGACCCGGAGCACGAACGTCTCCTCGCCGGCGAACGAGGCGGGGAGGGGGAGTGTCGCCTCGATGTTCTCAGCGGCGAGTATCGGCGACCCGGCTGCGACCTGCCCCACGAGGGGAACGGCCTGGACGCTGTCGTAGTCGATCGCGCGCTCGTTGTCACGGTAGTCGAGCACCTCCAGCGCACGCGGCTTCGACGGATCCCGCCGGATCAACCCCTTCGACTCCAGAGCGGCCAGATGCGAGTGAACGGTCGATGATGATGACAACCCGACAGCTTCACCGATCTCCCGCACGGAAGGGGGGAACCCACGTCGATGGATGTCTGCACGTATGAAGTCGAGTATCTGGCGCTGGCGCACCGTAAGCACGCGCTTGTAGACCATCGCTCTTCCCTTCGACCGTGAGTGATGCGGGTCCGACACGAGTGTACGCCAACGACCAGGCGTGGTGCAAACACATGTTCGTATCGGCACTTGCATACCGAACAGCTGTTCGTATATCATCAGAGTAACGAACACATGTTCGTACGGCCTTCTTCGATGTCAGACCCGTCAGTTACGGTCACATCGGACAGTCGCCGAGGAGGAACCGATGGAGGCAGTGATGGTAGGGCACACCGGCCGAGCACACGATGACACGGCATGCAGGCTGACGCAGACTGTACGCCGAAATGGACAGGTGTCCACGATCGACCCGCTCATAGTGCGTCGCGTCACGCGAGTGGCGTTCGTCCTGCTCCTCGCTGCTGCCGCCATCGTCGTGGTCATCTCCCACGCGTACCAGCCTGAGCATCCGACACCTGCCGCCTGGTCATCAGTCACCGTTGCTGAGGGATCCTCGCTCTGGGACGTCGCTTCAGCCAACCCGGTGCCCGGCCTTAGCACACGTGAGACGATGGCCCTCATCCGTGAAACCAACGGTCTCAGGTCTTCGGCCCTGATGGCCGGTCTGGTACTCCGTGTGCCGTCAACAAGCGATCCGCATCTCGCCATGGCCGCCCGGTGACGCTACTGCGCTGAGCGATTGTTCCAGGCGCCCTTGAGCGCCTCCTCCGTCTGTCGCGCGGAGACCGTGCGCAACCTGCGAAAGATGCATTGTCGCCCCATATCTTGTGTGCTAGGCTTCATCCAGGCCAAGATGTGGGGGACACGCCGATGAAGTGCCCTTTCTGCGGACACAGCGAGACAAAGGTCGTGGACTCTCGGGATTCAGAGTCCCAGGACGCCATCCGACGTCGGCGCGAATGTCTCGAGTGTGCCAAGCGGTTCACCACCTACGAACGGCGCGAAGAGATGCCTCTCATGGTGGTGAAGAAGGACGGTTCGACCGAGCCGTTCGACCGGGGGAAGCTGTTGCGTGGGCTGATAGTGGCAACAGCCAAACGGCCGGTCACCACTGCTGTGCTTGAGGAACTCATCGACGACATCGAGTCGGAGCTGCACAACGCGATGCAGTACGAGATTCCTGCCAAGCGACTCGGAGACATGGTCCTCATGCGCCTCCTCGACCTGGACAAAGTGGCGTACATCCGTTTCGCATCGGTGTACAAGGAGTTCAACGACCTCGACAGCTTCACCTCCGAGTTGACGCGTCTCGGCGGCAGGAAGCGACGCTCCGGGGGCTCTGACTAGTTGGAGGACCTGCTTGTGGAAGTGAAGCTCTTCGTTCGCGAGGACTGTCCTGGGTGCCCTGCCGCCCGCCGTGCATGCAACGGGTTCGCGAATCTCTCCATCTATGATCTCTCCGAGCCTTCCGGCTTCGCCGCCGCGTCTGCCATGAACGTCGATGTGGCCCCCTCGGTCCTCGTGCTCGACTCTTCGGGTTCCGAGGTGGCGGCATGGCGCGGCACGGTGCCTGAGGCGTCCGACATCCGAGCAGTGCTGGCCAACTGATCCGATGGCTGCCATCACCGTTCCCATCAAGCGCCTCGATCCCGGGCTGCCGCTCCCGGTCTACGCACATCGGGGGGATGCCGCCGTAGACCTGTACGCGACACAAGACCGCACCATCGCACCTTTCGAACGCGCGTTGATCGGAACGGGCATCGCAGTAGCCATCCCTGAGGGTCATGCCGGCTTCGTCCAGCCCCGAAGCGGCCTCGCACTCCGACACGGGCTCTCCTTCGTGAACACCCCGGGACTCATCGACAGCAGGTACCGCGGCGAGATCAAGGTCATCGCCATCAACTTGGATCCATCGGAGCCCATAGAGGTCTCTCGTGGCGACAAGATCGCCCAGCTCGTCATCCAGCCCGTCGAGCATGTCACGTTCGCAGAGACCGATGAACTCGACACCACCGAGCGAGGGGAGCGCGGTTTTGGCAGCTCCGGTATCTGAAGGTCTCACCCTCCATTCGCGGCATGACCGT
>DSAI01000030.1 GCA_011372845.1 Actinomycetota bacterium | reverse complement strand
TGCAGGCGCTTTCCGGGGCGATAGCGGTGCCGCACCGCGGCCTGCAGGTCCTGTACGTTCTGAGGCTCCTGCTGTGCGCGAGGGGCCGCTGCCCGGCATCAGCGTAGATGCGCCCGCGGGCGCCCTTGACGTCGAGCGCACGTTCTCGGGGCGGCCACTCGACGGGGCCGAGATGGCGCAGGCGGATGCCTCGGTGCAGGCACACGGGCTCATCGCCCTCGGCGGTTTCGATATCGATGCCGGGATGACCGATGAGGACCTCTTCCACGAGCCCGTGGAGATGTCGTTCGACCTTGAGGAGTTGGGCATACCGGAGCAGCTCTGGGACGATGTGGGTATCGCTACGGTCACCGACGACGGCACCGTATTCCTTGTGGACTCCGAACTACGGCGCGGCACGCTCACCGTGGAGACACGGCACAACGGCACATGGCTTCCCGTGCTCATCCCGATGCTGGTGGCCGCGGCGACCACTCTCGTGATCAAGGACCGGGCGGAGATCCCGGCGGGCGACTTCTCTGCGATCTACTGGAAGCCGGGTGCGCAGAACTTCCGGGTGATGTATCCCAAGACATGGCCGAGCCGCGACCCTGCGGCCGTGAAAGCGGCCGCTGACCAATACGCGGACCTGCTCAGGAAGCACCGCCTGACGCCCGCGGACCTCTCGGCTCCGTCGGGCACTGTATCGGATGACGGCGCCTCCTCTCCCCCCTCGCTCGACCCCTTCTCCGACGTCCGTGACCTCGGCGCACAGATGGCCGAACGGCTGGATCGCCTGGGCGCCCTCCACGCCGACGCCGATTTCGAAGCGCTCCGGGGGCGAGTGCGGAGCGAGGCCTGGCTGAGGGAGGCGTACCTCCCGACCCGCGTAGGCAACGCGCTCACCGCGCTCGACCGCGGCCGCGAGTACCTCGACCATCGCGGCTTCCGGAAGCCCGGTGTTGAGAAGTACGGCATCGCCGTCGACGTCTACATCGTGGACAAGCCGCTCGCCCCCGAACTGTACGGCGAGGCGCACAACACCTGGACATCCTCGCCTTTCATCGTGCTCGACGGCACCAAGATCCCCGATGCCGCCCCGTCGGCCTTCGATGCCGCGCAGAAGGCGGCATTCGACGAGATCCAGATGGCGGCGATGCACGAACTCTTCCACGTCGTGCAATCGGCCTATGTGTTCATGGATCGCAACGCCTACCTGTGGTTCAACGAGGCCACCGCGGTGCTCCTGGAGCTCGAGGCTGAGAAGTACTACGTCAACGAGAAGAAGTACGCCACCACCTGGGACACCACGAAACGGTCGTACGACGCGTTCTTCGACCCGATGGAGTTCTTCGACTCCTCGGGCGCGAAGCCCAACCAGCAGCACGGCTATGGCGAGTCGTACTTCTTCGAGTTCCTCCGCGACTACTACTTCACCACCGCCAGCGCTCGCGAGCAGTTCCTCCCCAAGCTGTATGAAGACGTCGCATCCCTGCGGGGCGGCGGCGTCGCAAGCCTGTACCGCACCACCGGCGGCACACCCGAGTCGCTCCAGAAGGTCTTCTACGCCTTCACCTACGCCTCGGGAGACGACCTCACAACCGCACACACGGGGACCGGCACGACCCCGAAGACCCCCAAGGCCACCATAGACGCCGCACACCCGATGCACGTGATGCGGTTCGTGAAGGGCGGGGCTCCGCTCTCAACGCTCATCACGCAGATCGACATCGCAGGTGCGCCGGTGCAGCCCGGCACGAGCACGCCAACCGATCCCGTGTATGTGCTCTCCACGCTCGGGATCGAGGAGCGCGGTGCGATCGTACGACTGAGCGTCCCCGCCGTCGGCAAGGGTGAGTGGGACGAGATCACCGGCGGCTGCGTACTCCCCACGCAACGCCGCTTCCACGTGATGCGCGCTGAGACATACGTCACCGCACCCGATACGGTCGCCTCGGCAGGTGACGCGGTGACCGACCACGGGCCGGTCGTCTTCGGCATGTACCCGGGCGCTCCGCCGACGGTGGACATCAAAGACGAGCAGGTGACGGTGAGTTGGAAGCCGAGTCCTGCGGCAGAGGTGCGCACGCCCGACGGCTCGGGAGCGTTGATATCCGGCTATCGGGTCACACTGACGATGCCCGACGGGAAGACGACCACCTTCTCGGTGAAGGAGCCTAAGGCCGAGTTCCCGCTCGAGCTCATCGACAAGCTCCTGGACGCCGACAGGCAGACGGGCAAGAACCAGCTATTCCGGATGTTGCAGGGCATCGGGCAGCGCGACGCGATCACCCTCATCAACATGACCGGGGCCCTCAGCGCGGGTATGCGACCCAAGATCCGGGTCGCATACCAGGAGGTCGCCGCGGTACCCGGTTCGCCGCGAGGGCCGCTCAGCGCGGTGGCCGAGTTCGAATACGGTGACGAAGAACGCACCTCGAAGGACGTCACCGGCACCTGGGCGGGATCCGTGCCGTTCAGCGAGGGTGGACTCATGCGCATCGACATCGTCCAGCAGGCGGGCGGTGACTTCTACGGAACGATGCACTGGG
>DSAI01000074.1 GCA_011372845.1 Actinomycetota bacterium | reverse complement strand
TGACTGCCGTCGGCGACCGTTGATCAGGATCACCGACCGGTACACGCCACTACAGGCCCAACTCCCCCTCCAGGACATCGAACGTGGTGATCGGCGTCACTCCATGGTCCGCCTTCACACCGTGCCGGTCGATCAGAACGGCACGCATCCCCAGCGCGGTGGAACCAAGATAGTCGACGTGATGATGGTCGCCCACATGCGCCGCCTCCTCGGGCTGCACCCCCAGGCGATCGCAGGCGAGGGCGAAGATGCGAGGATCGGGCTTGTGGAGGCCGACATCGGCGGACCCCACTATGTCGGACAGCACATCGCCAAGGCCAAGGCCCTCAAGAAGGCCTTGCAGCCGCGAGTCCCAGTTGGATATCACGCCCACGGCGAGGCCGCGCTCCCTGAGTCGCTCGAAGGCCGGGCGGACGTCGTCGTACAACGCCCACCTGTCCGGGCGGCCGAACTCGTCGTACACGTGACGCGCGATGACCACAGCCTCGTCCTCGATACCGAGCTGACGGCACAGCAGCGAGTACATGCCCACCCACACGGACGAGGTGCGCTCCTCGTCGGCCCAGAATCCGTCGTCCTCCGCGTACCGCTCTTCGTAGTACGCGTCCACGAGCGGCATGTACGAATCGATCACCGAGATATCGCGGAAATGTCCGGCGCGCTCCAGAACCGAACGGCACACCTCCGAGACGCTCGGTGAGGCGTACAGCAGGGTGTTGCCCACGTCGAAGAACACAGCCCGTAGCGCCGGTCCACTCACGTGAGATACGTCACCACATCGGTGTGACGAACGCGCTCGTGCGGCTCTTCGGCCCCGTAGCCAAGGACGACCAGCGAGATGATCTCCCACCCCTCTACCATCTTGAACACCGAGCGGAGCCGGTCGCGGATCCAATGCGGAGAAGAGATGCTGCACGAACTCAGGCCGAGATCATGGGCGGTCAGGAGCAGGTTCTGGATGGCCGCTCCCACAGATATGGCGTTGTCGCGGTCCACGCTGGGATCCCCTGTGACAGGCGAAGCGACCGCGATGACCACCGGGGCGGAGCCGAGATCCGCGTAGAACCGGGCGGCGTGCTCCACACCCTCGGGGCCGAGTATGTCCAGGTACTCCTCAAGGTAGGCGGTCGTCATGGCCATGACCTCGGCCACCGCTTTGCGGGATTCGCCCACCGCCACGTGGAAGTGCCACGGCTGGGTGTTCATGCGGGACGGTGCGTACGTGGCGGCCGTGATGAGTTGGCCGATGAGGTCCTTCTCGACCTCGCGCCCATCGAACATCCGTATCGATCGTCTGCCGCTTATGGCCTCAGCCAGCTCCATGACACACCCTTCCGTAGGTTCGCACCCTAAACAGGATACCCGTCCGAAGCGAGCTTCGCACACCCCGCTGTCAGACGACTCACCCTGCCGTCTTACCGAGATGCCTCACCAGCGTGACGGCCGTGCCTCCCCCCGGCAACGGCGAGAACTCCACGTGGTCCATCAGGGCACGCATGAACATCACGCCCCTTCCGGAGGATGCGTACGGATCCCCGTTGGAAGAGGACTCCCCGTCGAAGCCGGCCCCCGAGTCCGCTATCACGAGTACCACACGATCATCGTACGCCGTCACCATGACCGACACTGCATCATCCTCGCCGTGTGGTGACCCGTGACGTATCGCGTTGGAGAGCGCCTCTCCCACAGCGACCCTGATGTCGAACGACGCCGACTCGGCGATCTCGAGCGGCTCGAGGACCTCGCATACATCGGCCCTCATGCGTGCGAGAGAGGCCGAGTGGGCAGGAAACGCCATCTCCCTGACCCATAGCGGCTCATCAGGCGCGTCCGAGAGCTCCAGGCCGGAGAGCGCGTCAGCAGCGTCTGCGGCTGCGGTGAGGGTCGGTGCGGCCGTCACAAGGCCTGAGATCTCCAGGATCCGCGAGACGTTGCGGTCCGCCCCGGCAAGCACGAGCGTGCCGTCCCTGGGCTGCAGCGCCCGATCGGCCCAAACGAGCAGCCCGAGTGCAGAGCTGTCCATGTACGAGACCTTCTGCAGGTCGAGCACCACGTTGAGACAACCCCTGTTCATGACCGACTCAAGCGCGCCCTGCACCTCGGGCACGGTGACCATGTCTATCTCGCCATGGATGCGGACCACGCATGCGCGACCGCCTCCATGATGGTCCGTGACGATCTTCATGCACACGCTCCCGGGGGTTCCTGCAGGCACAACGGTTCACATTCCACTGCCGGCCTCATCCGTAACATCCCGCCCGGGATCGGGTTCGTATCGGACCACGAGGATCGCGGCGTCATCACGCATCTCCCCTTGGCTGAAGCGCTGCACCATCGACATCAGCCGCTGAGCCACGGCCGACGCGGATCCTCCCGGCCGCAGGGCGCGATGGACTCGGCCCTCTCCGAAGAATCGCGCCTGATCACGCGCCTCGGTGACCCCATCCGTGTAGAGCAGAAGGGTCGACCCGGGAGACAATCGCACCTCCCGCTCCTCCCAGACGCCGTCCGCCACCGCACCGAGCAGCGCACCGGTGGTCCCGAGGCGCTC
>DSAI01000142.1 GCA_011372845.1 Actinomycetota bacterium | reverse complement strand
GCGTCGCAAGGCGCCGCGTTACAGGGCAGTAGCTCCAACGGTAGAGCGCCGGTCTCCAAAACCGGATGTTGGGGGTTCGAATCCCTCCTGCCCTGCCAGATACTGATCGGCCGCAGTGTGCGGCATGAGATACCGGTCCCGCTCACGGCGGGGCGGAAGAGGTGTGAAACGCATGGGCCAGGGCAAGAAGAGCGCCGCGAAGCCGGGTGTGTTCAAGCGCATCGGCCAGTACTTCAAGGACGTCAAGGGTGAACTCAAGCGCGTGGTCTGGCCGTCGCGTCAGGAAGTGCTGAGTTCCAGCGTGATCGTGGTCGTGACACTCATATTCTTCGTGCTCTTCACGCTCGTCATCGACAACATCTCGTCGTTCGTCTTCATAGACGTGCTCGCCGGGATGGGCAGGTAGGACGTCATGGCCAAGAAGTGGTACGTCATCCACACATACTCGGGCTACGAGAACAAGGTGGCCACCAACCTCCGTCACCGGATCGACTCCATGGGTGTGCAGGACAAGATCTTCGACGTCCTCATCCCCAAGGAGACCGTGACCGATCTCAAGGCCGGCGGCCGCAAGGTCACGAGCGAGAAGAAGGTCTTCCCGGGTTATATCCTGGTGCAGATGGAGCTCGACGACGACTCCTGGTACGTCGTTCGTAACACGCCGGGTGTCACTGGGTTCGTGGGCGCCCAGGCCAAACCGGTTCCGCTGTCCCGTGCCGAGGTCGAGCGGATCAAGGGCAGGGTGTCTGCGTCGGCTAAGCCCCGCACGATGACCGACTTCATCGACGGCATGCCTGTGAAGGTCACATCCGGTCCTCTCGAGGACTTCGATGGCGTGATCGCTGAGGTCAATACCGATCAGGGCAAGCTGAAGGTGATGGTCTCCATCTTCGGCCGCGAGACGCCGGTCGAGCTCAGTTTCGACCAGGTGGCCAAGTTGTAACGAAGCGAGTCCACTCGCGTCGGTAGGGGATGCTACCACCGGGCTTCTCGTGGGGGATCGCTCGAATGAGAAGGAACGTCAGCGGCGTCGATCGAGACGCCGAGGAGTGAGGACGGAACAGATGGCGAAGAAAGTCGTCGGATTCATCAAACTGCAGATCCCGGCAGGGCAGGCCAACCCGGCCCCGCCTGTCGGCCCGGCCCTCGGCCAGCATCAGGTGAACATCATGCAGTTCTGCCAGGCGTTCAACGCCGACACGCAGGACAAGATGGGCACCATCATCCCGGTCGAGATCACCGTGTACGAGGACCGCTCGTTCACCTACATCCTCAAGACGCCTCCCGCGGCCGTCCTGCTCAAGCAGGCCGCCGGGATCGAGTCCGGCTCGGCAACGCCCAACCGGACGAAGGTGGCTACCGTCACCCAGGCCCAGCTTCGTGAGATCGCCGAGACCAAGATGCCCGACCTCAACGCCAACGACGTCGAGGGTGCCATGAAGATCATCGCGGGTACGGCTCGCTCGATGGGTATCACGGTAGAGGGTTAGGCGGGCCGCCGCCGGGTGTAGCGGCGTCTGCGTGAAGGTTTCGCGTCCGGTATCGGGCCGGTCGCGTGATGTGGGAGGGCACTCGCTGCCCGCTGACCACGAGGAGGAACGATGAAGCGAGGTAAGAAGTTCGCGGCCGCGCAGGCTGCGGTGGACCGGGAGCGGCTCTACGCGCCGCTCGAGGCGATCAGGCTCGCCAAGGAGGTCGCCTCAGCCGCGTTCGATGAAACGGTGGAGGTCCACTTCCGTCTCGGCATCGACACTCGCCAGGCCGACCAGCAGGTTCGTGGGAGCATCTCGCTGCCGCAGGGCACCGGCAAGACCGTCCGTGTCGCCGTGTTCGCCCAGGGTGAGAAGGCGAAGGAGGCCGAGGAGGCGGGCGCCGATGTCGTTGGTGCCGATGACCTCGTGGAGCGTATCTCCGGCGGATTCCTCGACTTCGACGCCACGGTGGCGACGCCGGACATGATGTCCAAGGTCGGTCGTCTCGGTAAGATCCTCGGCACCCGCGGTCTGATGCCGAACCCCAAGCTTGGCACGGTCACCATGGATGTCGGCCGGGTCGTGAAGGAGCTGAAGGCGGGCCGCGTCGAGTATCGTGCAGACAAGTACGGCATCGCGCACGTGGGTATCGGAAAGAAGTCCTTCAGTGTCGAGGCGCTCGTGGAGAACTACGGGGCGCTGCTCGACGAGATCCTGCGTGTGAAGCCCGCCTCATCCAAGGGTCGCTATATCAAGTCGATCACCGTCTCGACGACGATGGGCCCCGGGATCAAGGTGGATCCGTTGAAGACGCGCAACCTGCTCGAAGAGGCCTGACGGCCAATCCGGGCTTGCACTATAGGGCCGGGGCGTGGATAATCGCACCCGCTCGCATTTGAAAACGCACGCACGAACGCTGCCGTAGACAGCAGGTACCCGGAGGCATCCGGGTCGAAAGGGACCGGGCCCGGTCCCGCCAGCCGAGGTGGAGCGACCATCGAACGTCAGACGCGCAGGCGTCATCGTAACGTGGCCTCCGCACTCACCGGCGGGGGCCACGTCGCATTCGGGGAGCATTTC
>DSAI01000059.1 GCA_011372845.1 Actinomycetota bacterium | reverse complement strand
GGGGAACCTGTTGTGTCCCACCCACGTGTGGCCTTCGTACTCCTCAAGGCGGAAGTACCGGCCGATCTCCTCGGGGAATCCAACACCCTTGAACGCGCCCATGTTCTTGCCCGAGGAGGCCACGAACGCACCGTCCACGCGCGCGTTGATCGACATCACAACGCCCACGACGTAGTCCTCGGCGATCATCTCCCGCTCCTCCAGCGCCTCGGGGTACGGCTGCAGGAAGTACCGCCAGAGCAGCGGGGCGTCGGTGATTCCCTTCACCGGTCGCGTCGGCATCGGCTCGGCCACCTCGATGGCGAAGCTTTCCCTCAGCAGTCCCTCGGCCTCATCCTTCGCGCGAAGGTCGTGGTACATCATGTGGAAACAGAAGTGATCGGGGAACTCGGGATAGATCCCGTAGCCGGCGAACCCGCCGCCCAGCCCGTTGCCACGGTCGCGCTGCACGGCCATCGCCCTGATGGGCTCCTCGCCGCTCATGAGCGCTCCGCTCTCGTCGCAGATGCCCATGAGGCCGCAGCCGCCGTGGATCTTGTAGGGGGATTCCTCCCTGTACCGGTCGGGCGAGAACTCGTCGTATCGACCAAGATCGTACGCCATGACCCTCACTCCTTCTCCGTGCCGTCCGCTGCGCCCACCGCAGGTGAGAGCAGCCGGGCGACCGCGTCCCCGCCGCCTGCGGGCAGCGAGTCAAGTCCGAGCTTCTTGCGGACCGACTCCCTGGGCTTGCCCAGAGCGCCGGTCTTGAGGAACTCCGTATACGCCGCACCGACCGCGTCAGGGCCGGCACCCCGCTCCAGGGCAAGCTCCTTGAGCTGCCGGAAGACCCCTGCCATGCCGATGCGGCTGTGGCACATCTCCTGGCACGTGTAGCACTCGATGCACTTCCAGAGCTGGCCCTCGGCGATGACATCATCGAGGCGGCCCGCGAGGAGGTCCGCGATGATCTCGTTGGGCTGGAACGCAGGGTCGATCTTGCAGACAGGACAGTCGTCCTTGCACGCCTGGCAGGCGTCGCACTTGGCCAGCAGCCCGACATCGAAATGCTCGGCAAGCCGCCACTTCTCCTCCGAGCGCGCCTCCCAGCGATCGAAGAAGGAGTCCACCGAGACACGGTGCATGCCGAGACCGAGCTCATCGGGCTCGTGGCCCATCGCAAGCGCCACCAGCTCGGAGAGGTAGAACACGGGCACGGGCACGTCTTCGTTGGCTCGCTGGAGCGCCGCCTGGTTGAGATCGAACTGCTGGAAGCAGCTCGGACAGACCACCACGAGCGCGTCGGCGCCTTCGTTCTGCACGTCGGTGAGCTTCCTGCGGGCGAAAGCAAGCGATCCCTCGCGCTCACCCACTCTGTCGAGCGCGCCTCCGCAGCACTGCATCTTGGTGGTGTAGTCCACCACCTGAGCGCCCAGGGCCGAGACGAGCTCCTCAACCTTGGTGGGGTGCAGCGGGTCGTCCCATCGAACGGCCGGCTGCGGGCGCAGCAGATGACATCCGTAGTGCACGGCGACCCTCATGCCCCACAGCGGGCGGGTCACGCGTGTGCTCAGCGCGCCTGCGCCCACCGTGTCCGCAAGCCACTCGGCGAAGTGCGCGATCTCGAGGTCGCCCGTGTAGTGAAGGTCTTCCGAGGCGAGCCGCTCGTTGATTGCGTCGCGGTCACGCCACTCGGCACGGAGTTGGCTTGCGGCCTCCTTGAAGGTCGAGTAGCAGCCGTTGCAGGGGGTCACCACGCCAAGACCGGCCTTCTCCACTATGGCCAGGTTCCGGGCAGCGGCGGTGTAGAAGGCGTCCTCGTCGTTGGCTTTCACGAGCGTGCCTTCGGGGCAGCACGTGTGGCCGGCGAGCTCGTGCACCCCGGCGCCCAGGTCGTCAAAGACCACACGGGTCGTCTTCTCGATGAACGGGAACCTCGCCGGGATCGTGCACCCGCAGAAGACCGCGAACTCCCTCATCCGTCCCACCTTCTCGTTTCACCCGACAACAAAAAACGCCCACTCGGACCGCGTGGGTCCGTGTGAGCGTCTTTGCTCATCATGCTATGGCGGCTCGCCATTGAGCCGGTGCAGGTAGTGTAGCAGAGCGGGCGCGTCCTGGAAACCCGCCTGAAACGAAAGGTCAGTCCTTCAGTCGCTCCAGAACGCTGCCGAACTCCGCCTGGTGGGCCACGATGATGTCATCTGGAGTACCCCACGAGCGCGCGCGCCGCGCCAGCACCTGCGCGGCGGCCATGAGGTCGGCGCGAGTGGGCTCATCCCAACTCCCGCCAACCTGGGTGAGGGCGGAGCGGATGGCGCCGTTAACGCTCTTGCGCACGGACTCCTCGTCCCAGGTGGTGCCCATCTTCTGCTTCATACGGGTGAACGTCTGGTGTTGTGCGTGGTAGAAGCAGTCGGCGAGCAGGTCGCGCGCGTCTACCGAATCCACATCGTGGAGCACCCCGGGGACAGGGCACCAACGCCCAAAGTCTTCGATCGCCGCCATTGCGTCACTTCCTTTGCCGGTCTTCGATCGTCATGGCGCGAATACACCCCTAGGTATCGGCATCCCGACAGAATCCTTGAGGGC
>DSAI01000205.1 GCA_011372845.1 Actinomycetota bacterium | reverse complement strand
GCGATGATCGGTGGCTCGACCTCCATAACCGCTGGCGCGCTCATCGTGGTCGGCTTCCTGATGATGACCAACATCAAGGAGATCCCCTGGACCGACTTCGAGAACGCCTTCCCGGCATTCCTCGTTATCGTCGGCATACCGCTGACCTACAACATCAGCTACGGCATCGGGCTCGGGTTCATCACCTTCGTCCTCATCAAGCTGCTCCATGGCAAGGCCCGGGAGATCCACTGGCTGATGTACATCACGAGCGTGCTCTTCGTGATCGCATTCGTCCTGCCCAGCATCCAGGCTGCGATAGGCTAGGAGGCGCACGTGGCACAGCGCACGATTCAGACTGACGAGAAGCTGCCCGTACTGCAGGCGATACTGCTTGCACTCCAGCACCTCATGGCCATGTTCGGGGCAACGGTCCTCGTTCCGATCCTCACCGGGCTCGATCCGTCACTGGCCATCATGACATCAGGTGCCGGCACGATCCTGTACCTCATCCTCACCAGGAACAAGATCCCGAGCTACCTCGGCTCCTCGTTCGCCTTCATAGGCCCGATCGCCGCCGTAGCCGCGACGAAGGGTATCCCCGAGGCGCTCGGCGGCCTGGTGGTCGGCGGTCTGCTCTACGTGGTGGTCGCACTGATCATCAAGGCGTTCGGATCGGGTTGGCTGAACAAGGTCCTGCCTCCCGCACTCGTCGGAGCCGTGGTCATCGTGATCGGACTCGGGCTTGCGGGTGTGGCCGTCGGTATGGCGACCAACGGAGGCGGGAACGCGTTCGATCTCAAGAACCTTATCGTCGCCCTCGTTACACTGTGCGCGGCGATCGCGTTCTCAAGCTACTTCAAGGGCTTCCTGTCCACCATCCCGGTGCTGCTGGGAATCGTGGTGGGGTACGTCTTCGCTGCATTCATGGGCATGGTCGACTTCCAGCCCGTCATCGATGCCGCGTGGATAGGTCTGCCGACGCTCGTGTTCCCCAAGTTCGACGTCGGTGCGATCCTGATCATCGCTCCAGTGGCGCTGGTCGTCATCATCGAGCACATCGGGCATCTGCTCGTCGTCAATGAGATCGTCGGCAAGGACTTCACCCCGATGTTGCCTGAGTCTCTCGCCGGAGATGGTCTGGCCACCGCGCTCTCCGCAATGGTGGGCGGCACGCCATCCACCACGTACGCCGAGAACATCGGGGTCATGGCGGTCACCAAGGTGTACGCGACCCAGATCTTCTGGTACGCGGGTGCGTTCGCATTCGTGATCGGTGGATTCGTGCCCAAGCTCAAGTTCCTCATCCAGTCGATCCCGGTGCAGGTCATGGGCGGCATCTCGCTCCTCCTCTTCGGCCTCATCGCAAGCTCGGGACTGCGCATGCTCGTGGAGAGCGGGATCGACTACAGCCACAGCAGGAACCTGATCCTGTCCAGCGTCGTCCTGGTCGTCGGTATCGGCATGGAAGCCACCGGCACCACGATCCCCATCGGCGAGTACGTACTACCCGGCATGGCCACCGCGACGTTCCTGGGCATCCTGCTCAACCTCGTGTTGCCCAAGGAGTCCAAGGGGCTCGCTGTGGACTCGCCGGACTTCTCCGCGGAGTGGCAAGAAGAAGCGGCTGAAGCGTAGGAACGCATCACGGGGGAGCGGACGCTCCTCTCTAGAAGCGGCCCCGGGCGGGTGGGACCCCCCGGGGCCTGCGCTTGCCTTTTGCTCTGCCATTTGTGCTACTGCTCACATCGTGCAGATAGGATGCCGTCACGCTAGAGGGGCACTTGGCTGGAGGGGGGACTCCGCATGCCCGAGGAAGATGCACCCATCCGACGAACCCCGTACGAATGGGGACGCCTGATACTCACCAACATCGTGGTCGTGGGGATTCCCACGCTCGTCTACTATCTGCTGCGGGTGAGAGGCTACGACCTTTTCTGGCTGCACATCACCATCGCGGCCGTCTTCATGCTCACCGCACTCGAGCTCATCTGGGAGGCGCTCGTAACGGTCGCCCGGCGCAGGGCGGCGGCCGATCCCGACGCGCGCGGCGTGTTCCACTGGGTGGCCCGTATGATGGGATTCGGCGGCGGCCGGCTCAGGCTGGCCGATCTGCCTCCCGTCCCCCCCCGGTGACGTTCATAGTGGCCGCCTTTCTGCCCAACGAACGGCACATCATCCTCGCCACCATCAGACATCTGCTGTCCGAGGTGGAACGCCCGGAGGCGGGTTTCGAAGTCATTCTCGCGTACAACACGCCAACCGATCTCCCGGTGGAGAAGGAGCTCCGTCGTCTCGCCGACGGCGACCCGGCGTCCCGTCTTCTCCGCG
The DNA here is from genome assembly GCA_011372845.1 of Actinomycetota bacterium. Classification (GTDB taxonomy): domain Bacteria; phylum Actinomycetota; class Coriobacteriia; order Anaerosomatales; family Anaerosomataceae; genus Anaerosoma. Next base: position 283 of record DSAI01000205.1, on the reverse strand, counting down.
TGGAGGGGAGCGAGTCGAAAGCCGAGAACGTGAACGCGGCCCTTGCGATCGGCACCGGTGAAGTCACGTGCATCCTCGACGCCGACCATCACCCGTGCCCCGACTGCCTCGCGCGCGCGTGGCGCTGGCTCCACAACGGCTACGACGTGGTGCAAGGGAGAAGCGTCATCAGCAACCACGACGTGAACTTCCTCACACGGATGATCGCCATCGAGTTCGAGCAGATCTACTCGGTCAGCCATACGGCGAGGTCGCTGGCACTGGACACCGCGATATTCGGCGG
>DSAI01000122.1 GCA_011372845.1 Actinomycetota bacterium | reverse complement strand
GAGCCGGAACCGGAGCCGACGTCGACTCCTACACCGAAACCGTGACAGACAACACCCCGGCCCGCGCGGGCCGGGGTGTTGTGTCTTCCCGATGGAGCGGGGCTTCAGAAGCGCCTGACACGCACCATCCCTGAGGTGCACACCACGTCAACGCCCTCGGGCTCGATGCGATCCAGTACGAGATTCATCCCAAGGGTATCCGAGCTGATGTGGCCGGCGATGACGAGCGCAAGCCCGATCTTCTCCGCATGCTTGCGGTGCTCCTCCGAGTAGTGCATCCCGATGAGGGTGTCCATTCCCGCGGCCACCAGCTTGTCGAGGGCGTCTTTGGGCCCCTCGGTCCCTCCGGTCATGTCCACGGCGCACGTGCCGCATCGCCTGGATCCGGAGCCCTGTATGATGATGGGTCCGTATCCCTTCTTCGTCGCATCAGCGTACTCCGGCACCGAGCGCAGGACCTTGATCAGATCATCGAGCGTGCGCGGCGCCTCGCCGTCCACGAGCTCCTGCACGAAACGGTTCACGTTGTTGTCGGCCGGCGTATGGCATGACATCGACGCGAACCCGAGGTGCCGGGCGGCATCCACCGCCTGGTAGTGGTTGGCGGGCATGATCCGTCTGCGTACCTCCTCGGCACGGGGCGCTATGAGCCCGTCGGCGACACCGATGCCCACCCCCCTGGCCGCCCAGAGGTCGGCCTGCATGTACATGACCCGGTGCAGGTTGGCATACCCGGGGCCCTCGGGATGATGCGCGAACACGAGGTCGATGGCCTGCCCCTTCTCGCGCAATCGATCGGCGAGCAAGACTTCGCCCACCTGCATGTCGATCCCGGTGATGAGGCCTCGCACCTCGAGGTCGGGATCGCCTACGCAGATCCGCGTGTCGTCGTAGGGGTTGGCCAGCCGCTCCTGATCGAAGAACTCCCGCTCGTCCGCACCGAGTTCCTCATACTCCTTCTTCGCCGCCGCAAGCACGGCGTCGATCTCCTCTCGTGGGCGCGCATCGGCTTCGATACCCGCCTCGACAGCGACACGGTAGATCTCGCCAAGTCTCATCTGGTCCCCCCATCGTCGTCTGCGCCGCGCCGTGCCCGACGCGGCCCTGTCCGTCCCCTGGAAACATACGCGCTGTCAGTGACATAGAAGCGCAACTGCAGATCGTGTCCGGAGCTCAGTCCCACCCGTCCGCTGGTGGAAGCCGCCTCGTCGGGCACGTGCGCCGCATCGTAGACCGCGATCGCACCGCCGAGCCGCTCGCCGTTCAGGCCGAGGTCGATACCCAGAGACCCGGCCACCTTGCCGGGGCCGTTGGAGACCTCCACCCCGCGTCGTCCGCGTCGGCGCTCCATGGTCTCCACGCCCCACAGAGGCTCGATCGCCCGTATGAGGACCGCCCCCGCAACGCCCGCAGGCTCCGTGACCAGATTGAGCATGTGATGAGCCCCGTAGGTGAAGTACACGTAGGCGCAGCCGGGCGGCCCGTACATGACCCTGTTGCGCGCTGTGACCCCCTTGGTAGCCGCGTGCGAACCGGGGTCATCCGCGCCCAGATACGCCTCCGTCTCGACGATGCACCCGCCGCAAACGGTATCACCGACCGTGGTCACCAGCATCTTGCCGAGCAGGTCGCGGGCCACCAGGGAGGTCTCACGCTCGAAGAACGACGCGTCGAGCGGGACGAGGTCGTCTCCCATGGGGGCACGCGGCTCCGGGACACCGCGCCCTCTCATGGCTGCCGGTTCCGCCTGAGGGATGCGAGCAGGTCGCCCAGCGGGCGGGTGTTCAACACCATCGACGGTGACACCCAACCCCTCCTTGCTGTCGCCACTCCCCACCTCATGTGGCTGAACTGCGTCGCTTCATGAGCGTCCGTGTCGATGACCACTCCCACGCCCGCCTTGCGTGCCATGCGCAAGTGAACGTCATTGAGGTCGAGGCGCTCGGGATGGGCGTTCAACTCGAGCGCCGTGCCGGTCTGCGCAGCCTTCTCGATGACCGCCTCCATGTCAAGATCGAACGGATTCCGCCGACCCAGTAGACGGCCGGTAGGATGACCGATGATGTCGACGTACGGGTTGTCCATCGCAACGAGCAGACGGCGTGTCGCTTGTTCGCGTGTCTGACTGAAGCCGTGGTGGAGCGATCCGATGCAGTAGTCGAAGCGCGCCAGGACGTCATCGGGGTAGTCCACGCCGCCATCGTCGTCGATGTTCAGCTCTATGCCCTTCAGGAGCACCGGTCCTCCGTCGTCGCGTGCGTTGAGCTCGTCGATCCGCTCCCATTGCTGTTCAAGGTCGGCCAGGTCCAGACCACCCACCATCCGGAGCTCGTACGCGTGGTCGCTACACCCAAGGTACTCGTAGCCGAGGGTCGCGGCCCTCTGCCGGTTCTCTTCCAGGGTCGACCGTCCATCGGTAGCCACCGTATGGGAGTGGAGGTCGCCACGGATATCCTCCCGTGTGATCAGATCCGGCACTCGACCATCGAGGGCGAGCTCGATCTCACCTGCGTCCTCACGGACCTCCGGAGGCATCACAGGCATGCCGAGCGCCGCGTACACGTCCGCTTCCGTGGCGCACTCGAGCCGCTGATCATCTTCGATG
>DSAI01000027.1 GCA_011372845.1 Actinomycetota bacterium | reverse complement strand
GGCTGCTAGACGAACCAGCCGCCGACCGCGTTGAAGCTGTAGCCGATGATCAGGATGCCGGTGACAACGAGCCCGAAGAACGTGGCGAGCAACGGCGTCTTCACCACCTTCTTGAGCATCACGAGCGAGGGCAGCGACAGTGCCGTCACCGCCATCATGAAGGCGAGCACGGTGCCCAGGCCTACGCCCTTGGCGACGAGCGCCTCAGCGATCGGCAGCGTCCCGAAGATGTCGGCGTACATCGGCACGCCCACGATGGTGGCGATCACCGGCGACAACGGGTTCTCCGTGCCCAGCACGGCGGACACCCACTCCTGCGGGATCCACCCGTGGATCACCGCTCCGATGCCCACTCCGGCAAGCACGTACGGCCACACCCGCTTCACGATATCGGCTACCGCCTGCCATGCGAAGGCGACTCGGTCGCGCCGGGTCATCTCGGGCAGGTCCGCCTCGGCCAGATGTGTGCCGTAGACGAACGGTTCCACGTATCGCTCGAGCTTCAGGGCGCTGATGATCGAGCCGCCGGCGACCGCCAGCACGAGTCCCACCACCACGTAGCCGATGGCGATACGCCAGTTGAAGATGCTGGCGAGCAGTATCACCGAGGCGAGGTCCACGAGCGGAGAGGAGATGAGGAACGAGAAGGTGACGCCGAGCGGCAGGCCGGCCGAGGTGAATCCGATGAACAGCGGGATGGAAGAGCACGAACAGAACGGCGTGACCGTGCCGAGGAGAGCGCCGAGGATGTTGCCCCAGATGCCGCCGAAGCGACCGAGGATCCGCTTGGTCCGCTCGGGCGGGAAGTAGCTCTGCACGTATGAGATGACGAAGATGAGCGCCGAGAGGAGCACGAAGATCTTCACCGTGTCATACAGGAAGAACTGGATGCTGGCGCCGAGGCGCTCATCGAGCGGGAGGCCGAGGATGTCCGCCACGAACGCGCCCACGAGGTCATTCAGCCACACCATCTTCAGAAGCTGGTCGTTCATCCAGCCGAACACGCTTGCGATCGGGTCCATCGGCTCCTCGTCTCTCCGGGTTGCGCTTCAGTGCGTGGGCCACCCCTTGCCGTGGCGGCGTGTGCGTCGTATGCTTCGACAAGTATCGAAGTATAGGCATCGACCCGATGCTTGTCGAATCGGAGAAACACACGGATGAGCGGTTGCTGCAGCGGGCCCCTGCGTATCGTGGTGGAGTTCGACTACCTCACAGTAGACGGGAACACCTGCGATCGTTGCGGAGACACGCACGAGGCCGTTCGTGCGGCGGCGTCGGATGCGCGAGTCGCGCTGCCCGCCTCGCTGGCGGTGATCGACTACCTTGAGTGCGAGCTGACTCCCGGTTGCCTGGGCTACTCGAACCGGGTGCTCGTGAACGGGCGTCCGGCCGAGGAGTGGCTCGGCGGCGTGAGCGTGATGAGCGACTGCCCGTCGTGCAGCGAGTTGGTGGGGGAGTCCGTGTGCTGCCGCGAGATCGAAGTGGGCGGCGTGCGCACCGAGGCGGTGGGGCGTGACGTGGTCTTCGACGCGATCATGACGGCTGCGGGGCTTACGGGTGAGGCGAGATCGGCGGTCGGCGGAGCGCCGGGAGGTCTCGACAAAGCCTCCGCAGCGCGGTCTTTGCGCGAGGACAGCGAGGAGGGGCCCGCCAGCGCTCCGCCCCTCTGCTGCACCGACGCGCTGTCCATGGTCACGCTCGTGACCGGTCCGGGATGCGGTTGAGGTGGCGACCTGATGTGCGACCCCGGTTCGGAGGTCGAGTTCGTGGGGCCGGAGGGCTCCGCTTGAGATATGCCCACGGCGTGGCGTGTCCACGCTCTCGAGGCGAGGCTTCGGGCCGAGGGCCTGGATGCGCCGGTCTCGGACTGTGATGTCTACTCGCTGCCAGCCGAGGAGTGTACGCGCTTGGTGGATGTGTTGATCGCGGAGCAGACGTCGTTCCCCATGGTGCTGGTTGATGGGACCGTCGTCTGCCACGCCGGTGTCGATCTCGACACGGTGGTGCAAGCGGTCCGCGGAGGAGGAGACCATGCCGGTTGCTGCTGAGCGGCTCACCGAGGACCGGCTCGACGCGGCGCTGAAGGCGCTCGCTTCGGCACAGCGCAGGGAGATCGTGCGCTTCCTGCTGGAGCGGACGTCGGACGAAGGCAAGACCTGCTGCGCAACCGACGAGGTGTGCGCCTGCAAGTTGTCGGAGCATCTCGGTTTGGCGGCGTCGACGATGTCGCACCACATGGCGGCGCTGAGACATGCTGGTCTCGTGACCGCGCGCAAGGACGGCACGTGGGTCTACTACACGGTCCAGCGCGACGTGCTCGCAGCGGTGGCTGCGGCGATAGAAGGATTCTGAGAAGCCCTGAGGGCTGGAGAGGCGGGATCACACGATGGAGATCAAGATCCTCGGCACCGGATGCGCCAAGTGCAAGCAGCTGGAGAAGACGGTCCGGGAGGCCGTGGATGAGATGGGCCTCGCCGCCACGGTCGAGAAGGTCACAGAGCTCACCGACATCATGGAGTACGGGATCATGTCCACGCCGGGGCTTGTGGTGGATGGACAGGTGCGTCTCGCAGGACGTCTGCCCAAGATGGCCGAGCTCAAGTCGATCCTCCAGCGTGCGGGCGCCTAGCGTGGAGAATG
>DSAI01000166.1 GCA_011372845.1 Actinomycetota bacterium | reverse complement strand
TTCGGTAACCGGGTGGCGTTCGAGCGTGACAGCTACAACGGCGACATCATCATGACGCGGTCCTCCGAGCCGCTGGTGGATTGCACGGCTGGTGCGAATCGCTACGACACCGCCGCGGCGGTGAGCAAGCGGTACTTCCTCGCAGGCGCCGACAACGTGGTGCTCTGTACAGGCGAGGACTTCCCGGATGCTCTGGCTGCCGCCCCCTGGGCGCGGTTCCTGAAGGCGCCCGTCCTCCTGACGCAGCGGACGTCGGTGCCCGCGGCGGTGATGAACGAGATCGAACGCCTCGGCGCCACCAACGTATGAATCATCGGCGGCGACTCTGCGGTCTCCTCGGCGGTGAAAGCACAACTCGAGGCCGAGGGGCTCACCGTCAACCGCCAGCTGCAGGGTTCCGATCGCTACGCTACCGCCGCCAAGGTCGCCGACGCGCTCTACGATGCGCTGATCGCCGACGGCCGGCCATTCAGCAACATGGCGTTCGTTGCGCGCGGTGATTCGTTCGCCGACGCGTTGTCGGTGGCGCCAGTGGCGGCCGCCACGTACTCGCCGATCATCCTCGTGAAGACGCACGCGCCGCTGCCGGCGGCGAGCGAGGACGTCTTCGAGCGTCTGCCGATCTGGGAGGCCTTCATCGTGGGAGGCACCGACGTGGTGGACAGCGACGTTGAGCTTGCGATCGAGCAATGGACGACGCTGCACCTCGGGGCGAACAGCCCGGCGACACGGATCGCCGGCGTGGACCGGTATGACACCTCGGCCAGGGTGCTCGGGAACGCGGTCGCGATGAACTGGCTCGACCTCGACACCGTCGGGGTTGCCACGGGCCTGAACTTCCCGGACGCACTGGGCGGCGGTGCGGCGCTCGGCTCCTACGGGAGCCCGCTCGTGCTCACGCGTCCCGACGTGCTGTCACCGCCGGTGAAAGCCGTACTCGAGGACCATGCGTGGGAGATTGGACGGGCCGACGTCTTCGGCGGCTCCGATGTGGTCTCCGATGGGGTGCGCAGCACACTGTCCGGTCTGATGCCATAGACAGGTGCTTCGCCCACACGGGCGCCATCAGCGGAGCAGCAGTAGGGAAACCTCTTCGTAAACATATGCGTTGAAAGAAACAAGTTTGTGGTATAAACTCCTTGCCGAGCAGACAAGGAGGCGTACCACATGAACGATATCTCCAAGACGCAGCGTCGCTCGCAGGCATACTGGTTCGTGGACGGTTTGGCCGAGATGATCGGCGGCGTCGCGCTCGCTGCCGTCGGGGCCTTGTTGTACTTCTCGATCTCCGCCGACAACCAGACCTTTGGCACAGCGGCGTTGTTCGTGATGATCCTCGCTTTCCCGCTGAGCGCCAAGGCGGTCCGCTGGGCCAAGGACCGTCTTACGCACCAGCGAACAGGCTATGTGAGCTACCCGCAGCCGTCAGGCAGGCGCCGTGCAACGAGCGCGATCGTGGCGGGCGTGCTCGGTGTGGTCTTCGCCGTGAGCGCCGTCACGTTCGGTGACCCGACCTTCGGGGGCACGCTTGGCACGTACATGCTCGTGGGTCTCGGCGTGGCCGTTTCAGCGTCGCTCGTGGTGCGCGCCGGACAGATGGGGATGCCGCGCTTCTACCTCTCCGCAGCCGCTGTCGCGGGTGCGGCGATCTGGGCCCTTGCCCGGGGCCTCGGCTTCATCGCGGGCATGGGCGTGGTGTGGATGGCGCTGGGCGCGGCGTCGCTGATCACCGGCCTGATCGCGCTCGGGCGGTATCTGCGTGCGACCTCGAGCCTTCCCGGGGAGACCGAATGAGCACGTTCGAGTTCGCAGCCGACCCGGACCGTGTGATCCACGAGCCCGCCCGGCTGAAGATCTTGTCGGTGCTTTCCGTCGCTGAAAGCGCCGACTTCACGTACCTCATGCGAGAGACGGAACTCACGCGCGGGAACCTCTCGGTGCAGCTCAGCCGTCTGGAGGAAGCGGGCTACATCGCCATCGAGAAGACGTTCGTGGGCAAGTCGCCACGCACCACCGCCAGGATGACGCACCAAGGCAGGGAGGCCTTCACCGCCTACCGGGCGTACCTGGAGCGGCTGCTTGACGCTACCGGGTGAGAGCCGGGAAGGTCGTACGCGTGAGTGGTCGATCGGCTGTGGTCTGGTCGAGGGACCAGGGTTGACGGCACGTGGGGTGTTGCCGTCTAGGGGGGGTGCGTCGCGTCGTGTCCGTGAATCGGCATCCGGCCTCATCATGCTCTGCCGTCTCGTGTTCCAGCGAGGACGACCGTAGGCGGCTCTCGCTGCCGCAGGGTGCGTCATCTCGTCATCGTCGGCTATCGCCGGTGACGCAGCCGCTTCTGTGGAGGGCCATCGCCCAGGACGTGCGGCTTCGCGACACGCATCTGGGGCGGACCTGGATGAGGTTCGTTGTCATGGGCGTCCCGCCCCCTGTGAGCCTCTGACGCCCGGGACGACCATCGCGCCTCTTGAGGCGCCCTGTCGTCCGTCATCGGCGCGCCCGCACACTCGATCCCGCACAGAACACGCGCCGCACAAGCGCTGTTGTCGCGTGCACTGGCTCAGGAAGCCGATTGAGAAACGAGGTGGGAACGGATGGCTCCACACGCAAGAGCGAGCTGGCGATCGCATCACCCCTGCA
>DSAI01000153.1 GCA_011372845.1 Actinomycetota bacterium | reverse complement strand
GGGCTCCGCCTCGGACGCGGGCTCCTCGGCACTGCAGCCGGCCAACGCCATGGTGCCTGCAAGCAGCAACGCTGCAAGGGCGGGCGCTACGAACTTCCTGAGATCCACTCTCCACTCCTTCGTCTCGAACGATCGGGCGCCGGCATCTCGCCGGATGACATCAAGGCTATGGCCCATGGCGTATGGCGTGGTTGCAACGATGTAAAAGGTGGTGGCCGAAGGTGAACTCTTTGTTACATGGATGTTCAATGCCGTGCGCGCTCTCTACAATGGCAGCAAACGCCGACCATCAGGGAGCATGGTCATGTCGCACGTACTCGTCGTAGAGGACGACCCGTTCATCAGGCAGACCGTGACCTACGCGCTCAAGCGCGCGGGGTTCGACACGTCCTCGGCTGACGATGGCGTGGAGGGGCTCCGTCTCGCCCGGAGCGGCTCGCCCGACCTCATCGTGCTCGACCTCATGCTTCCTGGCATCGATGGGTTCCGGTTCGCCGAGGAGGTCCGCAAGCACAACTCCGAGGTGGCGATCATCGTGGTCACGGCCCTCGATGGCGAACGGAACACCATCCGCGGCCTCGATGCCGGTGCGGACGACTATCTCACCAAGCCGTTCTCGATGGAGGAACTCCTCGCTCGCGTCCGTGCGAACCTGCGTCGTGTGCGCGAACGCAGCGTGCTCGAGGTGGAGGACGTCATCCGGGTCGGCGACCTGGTGCTGGAGCCGGCGCAACTGCGTACGACGGTGGCCGGTGAGCCGGTGAAGCTGCGCCTCAAGGAGTTCCAGCTCCTGCTCGCCCTCGCACGCAACAACGGCCAGCTCATGTCGCGCCAACGTCTTGCGCGGGAGGTCTGGGGGTACGAATTCCTGCCTTCATCGCGGACGATCGACGTACACATCCGCCGTCTCCGGCAGGCGCTCGACGAGCGGTCCGCGTTCCACTACATACAAACGGTCCACGGGGTCGGTTACCGGTTCGAGCCGGAGTCGGCCATGGATGGACACGCGGCGGGTGGGTCGCAGTGACGCCGTCACGCATCGGCGGCATGACCGGGTACCGTATACTGCTTCTCGCCCGGATCGTCGGCGTGACCCTTCTCCTTGCCCCCGCATGGGTGTTCAGCCTGTACCGACCGTTGACGGACGCGGTCGTAGAGCAGCAGACGGAGCACCTTGCGGATGTCGCGACCTCGGTGGCCCTCATGCTCGAAGCCACCGACGCCCCGCTCCAGGAAACCGTCGTCGACCTCGGCGCCGACACGGGCCTCCGTGTCACGCTCATCACCATGGACGGGACGGTGCTGGCCGACAGCGACGAGGATCCCGCGACCATGGCAAACCATGGAGACCGGCCCGAGGTCGTCGAAGCCCTCGCCGGGCGCCGGGGGGAGGACATCCGCCGCTCGGACACGCAGGGCCTGGAGCGTCTGTATGTCGCGGTCCCGTCCGCGGACAGCGCCTTGGTCGTGCGCACGTCCACGTCCCTGACGCGGATCCGAGCGCTCACGGCGGGGATCCGCGACACGGGCCTGTGGCTGCTCGCGCTCGCCCTCTTTGCGGCGGTGGCGCTCGCGTGGCGTATCTCGCGGACGACCGCAGGCCCGATCGAACGGCTCGCGGACACCGCCCACGCGATGGCCTCCGGGGACCTCTCGACACCGGTACACGGCACGACCCCAGCGCTCGCCCCCCTCTCCAACGCGCTCGCCACCCTTGGCGATCAGATGCGCGACCGGATCGGGGAGATCGAACGCGAGCGTGAATCGCTCCGGCTCGTCGTGGACGGCCTGTCAGATGCCGTGCTCCTGGTCGAAGGCGGAAGCGTGACTCTGGCGAACCGGGTAGCCGGGACCTTGCTGCGCGGCTCTCCCGTGCAGATCACGGGCAAACCGCTCGATGCGATCGGCCTCCCGGCTTCACTCGAGAGCGCGATCGCTTCGCATATCGATGAGGCCGGGCCCGCCACGGTAGATCTCGGACCCGATCCGTACCAGCGCTACCACCGGGTGAGAACGGTGCCTCTCAGCGGGGGCCCCACCGGGCGGCGCTCGCTCGTGGTTATCACCGAGACCACCGACCGGATGCGGCTCGACGCCATCCGAAGCGACTTCGTGGCCAACGCTTCGCACGAGCTCAAGACCCCTACGGCAGGTATCCTGCTGCTGGCCGAGTCAGCGGCCTCCGCTGCCGAGGACGGGGACGTCGCCAACGCCCTCGGGTTCGTCACGGCCATACAGGGCGAGGCCGCCCGGCTGAAGAAGCTCGTATCGGACCTCCTCGATCTCTCCCGCATGGAGAAACGGCCGGGCCCCGAGGCGGTGGCCGACGTACGGCGCTCCATAGACCTGGCAATCTCCGCCCACCACCGTTCAGCCTCCGGGCGCGGCCTTGGGTTGACGGCGGACCTGAGCGCCATACGGGGCGAAGACGTGGCGGTGGCCATGGACCACACAGACCTGGCGATCGTGCTCGACAACCTGCTCTCCAACGCCATCACGTACACGGAGACAGGATCGGTGCGCGTGAGCGTGTCCGCTGACGGTGCCGACGTCATCATCACCGTCAGCGACACCGGCATGGGGATCCCCGAACACGACCGCGAGAGGGTCTTCGAGCGGTTCTACCGTGTCGACCGGGCCCGGTCG
>DSAI01000068.1 GCA_011372845.1 Actinomycetota bacterium | reverse complement strand
GCGATGCCATCGGCAAGCAGGAAGCCGAGGGAGGATCCGAGCCAGACGCCCCAGCCCGTTGCGACGGAACCAGCCTCGGGAGGGGTCACCCCCGCGCTGAGCGCGCCGAGCGTACGGACCGCCGCAGCGGGGTCGGCGGCGATGGACATCGTCAGCACCTGCGTCTTGTCACCAAGCTCAGCGACGAAGAGCGCTGCCGCGACCGTGAGCACCGCGCCGAAACGGCCGGACAGCCGCGCACCATGGCCTTCCTCATCGTCATCGCCGCGCCACGCCATGACGCCGAAGACGATGAAGAGGGCTCCGGCGACGAACGCGATGAGACGTTGGGGCAGGTATGCGCCGATCAGCCCGCCCCCGAGCACAGCGAGGGCCTGGAGCACGGCCACCGCGATCGCCGCGCCGGCCAGGGCCTTGAGCGGACGATGCCGGGCGGCGAAGCCGACGAGCATGAGCTGGCTCTTGTCTCCAAGCTCCGCGAGCCCGACGAGCACGAAAGCTATCGCAGCGGCCGTGGTCACGCCATCAGGCGTTCCGGCGAGCGCGCGTCCGTTCGATCGTGACGACCACGACCAGCGCAGCCACGGCGACCACCAGCGCGCCGATCACGTACGGAAGCAGTCCGCCTGATGAAGCGCCGTCAACGCCGCCCGCAGCGACCCCGCCCCGCGTCCAGCTCACGGCTATGTCGTACGACTCGCCGGCGGCGAGGCGCTTGCGCTCGAGCGGATGCAGCGTCTGCCCGACGTCGTTGGTCTGCACGTCACCGGACCTCGCCGGTTCGATGACGATGTCCGATGCGCCTGCCTCGGCGATGACCGACGCCGTCACCGGGATCTCCTCGCCCACGTTGGTCCAACTCACGCTGGCGTTGAGCCGGTCGCCCGACACGGACGGACTGGACAGCAGCAGTTCGAGCTGCGCGGTGTGCGACTGTTCGAGGGTGAGCGTGTGGACCTGCACCCCGTCCACCTCGCTGGTCGTGGTGGCCCGCTGCGGATCGCCGCCCGGATCGCCACCAAGGATCTCGCCCGACCACAGCAGTGTCGCGCCCTCGGGCACCGGGATCGACACCTCCTGGGGCAGCGTGGCCGCGGGGTCGAGCACCGCGTTCACGATCAACAGCGTACCCACTCCGTCACCGGCAGGTTCGTACTGGAGCTGGTACTCCATCACGTTGGCGAACGCGGCAGCCGGCAACAGCAGTACCAGCATGGCGGCGATTGCGATTATGCGGTTGATGCGGATCATCGTCCGACCTCCATCAGTGATGCACGAAAGGCGATTGTAGCGCAGCGATGGCGCAGAGCGGCGCCCACCACACCATCTCCACAGCCGATGCGACGCTCACCCCTGTCCGCGCGGTGCAGCTGAGTGCGCCGCCGCAACGGTGTTGGCCATGAGCATGGCCCGCGTCATCGGGCCCACTCCGCCCGGGACGGGGGTTATCGCTGACGCGATCGGCTCGACGGCGGCGAAGTCGACGTCGCCCACCACCCCCTCATCGGTGCGGTTGATGCCGACGTCGATCACCACCGCGCCCGGCTTGATGTAGGATGCGTCCACCATCTTCGGACGCCCGATCGCGGCCACCACCAGATCCGCCTCACGGCATACCGCCTCGAGGTCTTTCGTACGTGAGTGGCACAGCGTCACCGTCGCGTTGGCCTCAAGCAACAGCAGCGCCATCGGCTTGCCTACGATCGTCGAGCGCCCGATTACCACGGCCCGCATCCCGGAAGGGTCGATGTCGTACGCACGGAGCATCTCCATCACGCCTGCCGGCGTGCACGCGCGAAAACCCGGGAGGCCGCGGACGAGGTGGCCCAGGCTCTCCGGATGGAAGCCGTCAACGTCCTTGGCGGGATCGATGCGCTCGATCACCGACTCGGGATCGAGATGCTCGGGCAGTGGCATCTGCACAAGGATTCCGTGCACGGCAGGGTCGGCGTTGAGCGCATCGATGAGATCGTCGAGCTCCTGCTGGCTCGTCGTGGCCGGCAAGCGATGGTCGCGACTCTCGATACCCACCTCGGCACAGTCACGCTCCTTCATCCGCACGTACGAGGCGGACGCCGGGTCGTCGCCGACGAGCACCACGGCGAGACACGGCGTCACTCCGTGCGCCGCCAGCTCGCGCACTTCCTCGGCCGCCCGTCCGCGTACCTCGGCCGCCACCTTCACACCGTCGATGATCGTGGCCATCCCCAGCTACCGCCTCTCCTCGCATGTGCACGACGCCCGACAGTGTACCCGAGCAGCGCAGACCAGGTCACCGTGTGGGCCGACACTCCTTCACCAGCTGCAGGACCTCACGGAACGCTGTGGTCCCGGCGCGTCCCAGCGCCTCGTACAGGACGGACTCCGACGTGGTCACCGCCACGCCAGCCGAGCGCAAGCGAGCAAGCGCGACGTCCCGGTCCGTCGGCCTGCGCGAACAGACCGCGTCGGCCACCACGTGTGCGTGGTACCCGGCACGTACGAGCGAGAGTGCGGTCTGCGTGACGCAGATATGGGCCTCGATGCCGGCGATGACCACGGTACGGCGACCCGTCTCCTCGAGGCGCTCGCAGAACCCCCGCTCGGCCATGCAGTCGAACGCCGTCTTGTCCACCGGCGCATGTGGTCCCACAGCTTCGGCGAGCATGCCAACCGTGTCACCGAG
>DSAI01000213.1 GCA_011372845.1 Actinomycetota bacterium | reverse complement strand
CGTGACCGCTCTGGTTGCTCGTGCGCGGATCCGGCATCACGTACCCGTTGTTGTTATAGCCGAGCGTGCCCATCGTGTTGTCGGGATACACGATGTTCTCGTACGTGTACGGACTGGCGGGATCGGGTTGCGTGATCTCGGAGTCGACCGGGTGGTTGTGCAGCGTGGTCTTCGATAGGCGGCCGGCGTGGCACGACCCGCACCAGTCGGAACCGTACACATCGATCGAGACCAGACCGCCGGTAGGCTTTTGCCTGAGCAGACGGTCGGACACGATCTCGTTGCCTGTAGCGTTCGGCACGCTGGACAACGAGCGTGCGCGGTCGCCGGTGAAGACGGCAACCGTGTTGGCACCATGCGGACTGTGGCAGTCGGTGCACGTGAGCCCACCGAAGGTCCCGGAGAACGTGGCCGTGCGGGAACCACCACTGGTCCCATCGCCGCCCGGGATGGACGTGACCGGGTCGACAACGGTGTCGAGCATAGTGTGCCTGGCAGCCGGGGCAACGCCGGTGCGCGCCTCGATCACACCATACACACCAACGCCGCCGGTACCGTCGTGGCATGTCTCACAGGTGGCCAGCACGGTGGCGGCAGGTAGGAGCACGATACCTCCGGCCGGGGCCTTGTGCACCGAGTGGCAGGCGGAGCACTTGTTGGTGGTGGTCGTGTAGTTGGCATGAGGCCCGTACGGCTCGGCCTCCGCAAGCGCGGCCGACGTGCCGTGACAGGTCTCACACGGCGTTTCGGACGTGGCCTCGCCCGAGGGATCCTCCGTGTAGTACGCATGCGCAGGAGCCGGGATGCACAGCATCGCGGCGGCGATCAAGATCACGGAGAGTATGTGCCTCATGGCCACATCCCGGTACGACCGGCTCCCCCAGTCAACGGCGTGTGCGAGAAATCACATCGATGATAGCAAACGAACAGGGTCGTGACAGCACCGGTCAGTCGATCAGACGTACGAGTTGGATCCGCTCATTACCCTTATCGGCAACGACCACGAATCCCCTGAAAGCGGCGGCGTCGTTCGCGAAGTTCCACTGACCGGACTCCACACCGCGCTCACCATACCTAGCCAGCACCTCGCCGGCGCTCGACACGCGTACCAGGTCGAATCCGAACGCGTCCACCACGAGGATCGAACCATCCGGCATCACCTCGACACCGCGAGGCAGCTGCAGTTCGGCATCGCTCTCCGCGCTCATGCCCTGGGGAGGCGAGCCCACCTGCCACAGCACCTCGCCGTCAGCGCTGAACGCCGTCACGCGCGCGTGGTTGGTATCCGCCACGTACACCGTGCGCCCGTCCTCGCTCACCGCGATGCCGTTGGGGTGGTCGAGATCTCCCGGCCCCGCGCCCGGCTTGCCCCACTGGTCGAGCAGCTCGCCGTCGGTCGAGAAGACCAGCACCTGATAGGTGTCGGTGGCATAGACGCGGTCGCCGCGCACGGCCACGTCGGTGACCGCTATCCCGCGGCCGCCGAAACCCGATCCGCCTCGGCCCACGATCGTATCGGGATCCGGGAACCGCCGGAGCGGCGTTCCGTCCGCGGCGTAGACCTCGATCGAGTCGTTATAGAAGCTCGCCACGTAGACGTCGCCGTCATCGCCCACGTCGATCCCAACCGGGTAGTTGAGTTCGCCGGGGTCGTAGGTGGAGGGATTGCCCGCCGAGGGCTTCGCGACCCCGAAACCGCCGAACTCGAACTGGAAGCGACCCTGCGCATTGAAGACACATACGCGGTTGTTCTCCGAGTCGGTCACGTAGATGCGATCACCGGCACCCACGGCAACGCCCATCGGCCCGGAGAACCGGGGCAGCTCCCCTTCACCGGGTCCGTACGACTCCCAGACACACTGCACACCGGCAACGGACTCACCCGAGATATCCGGAAGAGCCTCGGGCCTGCCGAGGTACCAGTACAGGTAGACCACCAGGCCCACGAGGACCACCGTGAGAAGCACGGCCAGCGCGGTGAACGCCTGGCGGGCGGTGAAGGCCCGCGTGCGGATCCCGGGTGTCGTCATCGGTCGCCCTCCAACCGCTCAAGGCCCTCGCGCGCCTCGACGTGATCGGGCACATAGGTGAGCGCCCCGCGGTAGTAGGCGATGGCGTGATCCACCAGGTCCAGCTGCTCGCACGAGTGCCCTGCGAGATACTGGAGATCGGCGAACTCCGGCCGCTCCTCGATCACCGGCTCGAGCGCGGTGAGTGCCGACTTGTAATGTCCCCGGCCGATGTAGTACTCGCCAAGCGCCTTGGCCGCAAGCACGTGGTCAGGCGTCACCTCGAGCAGGTCCCACAACACGACCTCGGCCTCCTTGCCACGGTCGAGCGCAAGGAGCGCGACACCCTTGTTGTAGAGAGCTCCGGGGTTGCCGGCATCGAGTTCGAGGGCCCGGTCGTACATCTCGATCGCCCGCTCGTGCTCACCCTGCCGCTGGTGCGAGTAGCCCAGGCCGATGAGTGCATCGGGGTCCGAGGGATTCGACTCGACCTCACGCTGCCAGTCCACGAGCGCCATCTCGGCCACGGTGGCCGGCTCATCGTCGACGATGAGGCCCCGGATCACGAAGCCAGCGAGAACGGCCACCGCCAGGAGCAGCACGAGGACGAGCAGCGCCAGCCACGCCGGCACCAGGTCGGCCTCCTGCTCGGGCGGGGTCGCCTCGGGCTGGCTCAGGTCCGGGTCGT
>DSAI01000222.1 GCA_011372845.1 Actinomycetota bacterium | reverse complement strand
GTTCCTGCACTCGGACAACCGTGCCGAGTGGATGATTCTCGAGGCGATTCCCGTCATCCCGCCGGACCTGCGTCCGATGGTGCAGCTTGACGGTGGTCGCTTCGCGACATCGGATCTGAACGACCTGTACCGGCGCGTCATCAACCGCAACAACCGCCTCAAGCGGTTGCTCGATCTCGGCGCGCCCGAGATCATCGTGAACAATGAGAAGCGGATGTTGCAGGAGGCCGTGGATGCGCTCTTCGACAACGGTCGTCGCGGTCGCCCCGTCACGGGCCCGGGCAACCGTCCGCTCAAGTCCATCAGCGACATGTTGAAGGGCAAGCAGGGCCGCTTCCGTCAGAACCTGCTCGGTAAGCGCGTCGACTACTCCGGCCGCTCGGTAATCGTGGTGGGTCCGGAGCTGAAGCTCCATCAGTGCGGTCTGCCGAAGGTCATGGCGCTCGAGCTGTTCAAGCCGTTCGTCATGAAGCGGCTCGTGGACATGGAGTACGCGCAGAACATCAAGAGCGCCAAGCGCATGGTGGACCGCGGACGCGACGTGGTGTGGGACGTCCTCGAGGAGGTCATCTCAGACCATCCCGTCATGCTCAACCGTGCGCCTACGCTTCACCGCCTGGGCATCCAGGCGTTCGAGCCGATCCTCGTCGAGGGTAAGGCGATTCGCCTGCACCCGCTCGTGTGCACCGCGTTCAACGCGGACTTCGACGGCGACCAGATGGCCGTGCACCTGCCGCTTTCCGCGGAGGCGCAGGCCGAGGCCCGCACGCTCATGCTCTCCACCAACAACATCAAGAGCCCGGCGCATGGCCGTCCGCTGACCGTTCCTTCGCAGGACATGGTCATCGGCCTGTACTACCTCACCACCGTGCGCGAAGGCGCGGAGGGCGAAGGTCGCTTCTTTACCAGCTTCGATGACGCGCAGCTCGCCTATGACAGCCGCGCCGATCTCGATCTGCAGGCCGTGATCAAGGTGCGTCTCACGCAGGACCTGGTGGTGGAGGCGTCGACAGGCGTCTTCGACGAGATGAAAGCGGGCGACCGGATCGAGACGACGGTGGGACGCATCACGTTCAACCGCTCGCTCCCGTCCGACTATCCCTACGTCAATCACGACGTGGACAAGAAGGGGATCTCCCGGATCGTCGAGGACTGCTCCGTCGTCTACTCGACCACACAGATGGGCGCGATCCTCGATGAGGTCAAGCGCCTCGGGTTCCACTACGCCACGCGGGCCGGCGTCACCGTCGGCGTGTACGATGCCATCGTCCCTGAGGCCAAGGGCGCGATCATCGCCCGGAGCGAGGAAGACGTTGAGAAGATCGAGCAGCAGTACGATCGCGGCCTGATCACGAAGGACGAGCGGCATCGTCAGATCGTCGAGGTCTGGACCCGCGCCACCGACGAGGTGGGTGATGCGATGGCTGGAAGCTTCGACAAGTTCAACCCCATCTTCATGATGGCGAACTCCGGAGCACGCGGTAACATCAAGCAGGTCCGTCAGCTCGCCGGTATGCGAGGCCTGATGGCCAACCCCAAGGGTGAGATCCTCGACCGCCCGATCAAGGCCAACTTCCGGGAAGGCCTGTCGGTGCTCGAGTACTTCATCTCCACGCACGGCGCCCGCAAGGGTCTGGCCGACACCGCGCTCCGGACCGCCGACTCCGGGTACCTCACCCGTCGTTTGGTCGACGTCGCGCAGGACGTCATCGTCCGCGAGAGCGACTGCGGTACCGACGAGGCGATGGAGTTCCGCGTCAGCGACGACAAGGGTCAGCCTGACCACGATCTCGTCGGCCGCTGCCTGCTGGAGCCGGCGGCCGATCCAAAGACCGGTGAGGTCCTGATCGATGCCGGCGAGTACATCAAGAACGACAAGGACATGCAGCGTCTCGCCGACGCCGGGATCGAGACGATCCGGGCGCGGACGGTCATGACGTGCCGGGCGTCGCACGGCATCTGTCAGAAGTGCTACGGTTTCGATCTGGCTGCGGGCCGTCCGGTGGATATCGGCACCGCTGTCGGCATCATCGCTGCACAGTCCATCGGTGAGCCGGGCACGCAGCTCACGATGCGTACGTTCCACACGGGCGGCGTCGCCGGTGAAGACATCACGCACGGTCTGCCGCGTGTCACCGAGCTCTTCGAAGCACGTAAGCCGAAGGGCCAGGCACAGCTCGCCGAGATCACAGGCGCGCTGACCATAGAAGAAGGCGACAAGACGCGCACGCTCACTGTCACGGCCGAGGACGGCAAGGAGAAGGTTTACACGATCTCCCGCCGTGCACGTTTGCGTCCGGGTATCGCCGACGGCGCAGCCGTTGAGGCCGGTACCCAGCTGACCGAGGGCTCCGTGAACCCGCACGACCTGTTGCTGCTTCGTGGCCCCAAGTCGGTCCTCGGCTACATCGTGCGTGAGGTCCAGGACGTCTACGCGAGCCAGGGCGTGGACATCAACGACAAGCACATCGAGGTCATCGCTCGCCAGATGATGCGCAAGATCTCGGTGACCGAGGCGGGGGACACCTCGTACCTGCCGGGCCAGCTGGTCGACCGCCTGCAGTACGAGGCGGAGAACGAGCGCGTGATCGCCGAAGGCGGAGAGCCCGCAGTGGGTCACTCGGTGCTGCTGGGCATCACGAAGGCCTCGCTGGCGACCGACAGCTTCCTGTCGGCGGCTTCGTTCCAGGAGACCACGCGCGTGCTCAC
>DSAI01000147.1 GCA_011372845.1 Actinomycetota bacterium | reverse complement strand
TCGCGATCCTGGCCAGACCGTAGGCGCCCATCTTCAGCAGCACGCCCGCGAGCATGATGGACCCGGCGGTCGGCGCCTCCACGTGCGCGTCCGGCAGCCACGTATGCAGCGGCACGACCGGGATCTTCACGAGAAAGCCTGCGGCAAGCAGCCAGAAGGCCAACGGCTGCGAGGCGGCGGCGAGCGCGATCGGCACCTCGGCCATACCTGTGCCCTGTCCTCCGCCGATGATCACCAGCACCAGACCCACGAGCATCAGCGCGCTGCCTGCGAACGTATATACGAAGAACTTCATGGCCGCATACCGGCGGTTCTCATGACCCCACCCGCCTATGAGCAGGAACATCGGGATCAGCACGGCCTCCCAGGCCACGTAGAACAAGACGAGATCCGCGGCCAGGAACACGCCCATGACAGCGGCCTCGAGCGCGAGCAGAAGGCCCATGTGCGCGCCTGGGCGCTCGGCATCCCATGATGCCAATACCGCGATGATTCCGAGAAACGCACAGAGCCCTACAAGCGGCACCGACAGGCCATCAGCGGCAAGGCGGACGAACGACCCGGCCCCGTTGACGGTGAACTCGTAGGTCAGACGGGCCCCTTCGACCGCATATTCGCGCCAGACCATGCCGGCCACGACGGCGACCGCGAGACTTGTGACGAGTGCGATGGCGCGTGCGGTACCAGCCGAGCGGCCGAGCAACGCGGTCGCGAACGCGCCGGCGAGCGGGATGACCACGAGGGCAGCAAGCGTCATCGTGCTCACCTCCCCAACCACAGTGCGAGACTTGTGAGCAAGACTGCGCCGGCACCGACGAGCGCCGCGTAGTGCTGGCCCTCGCCGGACTGCAGCTCGTTAAACTCCCGGCCGACACGCTGCGCGATCGACGCGACTCCGTTGGCCGCCCCGTCGATGATGCGGCGGTCGAACCGGTCGGAGACCGTGGTGGCTCCACGCTCCGTTGCGGCCGCGCCGCGCATGACCAGCGCATCAACGCCATACGCAGACCCGGCCGAGCGCCAGAGCCGGCCGAGCGCGTGGGCGAGACGCGTGTCGACCTCGGGACCAGGCCTGTAGACGATCCAGCCGATCACCGCACCCGCCCCCGCCACCAGCGTGGAAGCCACCGCTATCGGCAGCGCGAGGCCGCCGTGACCACCGTAGAGGTCGGCGAACCACCACGAGGCGCCGCCGAGCGTGAACGCGAGTGCGGCGAGCACTACGAGCGGACCGGTCATCGACACCGGCGATTCGTGCGGGTGACCAGCGCCGCGGAACGAGCCGGAGAATGCGAGGCGGGTTGCGCGGAATGAGTAAAACGCGGTGAGACCGCTGGCGACGAAGAGCGCCACGCCGGCGACCGGCGCATGCACCCACACCGCGTCGAGGACCGCGTCTTTTGAGAAGAAGCCAGCGAGCGGCGGAAGGCCCGCAAGCGCGGCCACACCGACGAGCCAGGTGGCCCCTGTGATCGGCATGATCCGCCCGAGCCCACCCATCTCGCGCAGGTCCTGGGTGCCCGAGCCATGGATGACGCTCCCCGAGGCCAGGAACAGCAGCGACTTGAACGCCGCGTGCGTCACGAGGTGGAAGAAGGCGGCCACCCAGGCACCGGCGCCGAGTGCGGCGAACATGAACCCGAGCTGCGAGATCGTGGAGTACGCGAGAACGCGCTTGATGTCGGTCTGTGGCACCGCGATCGTGGCGGCTCCCAGAGCCGTCACAGTGCCGATGACGAGGACCACGAGCTGCGCGCTCTCCGATGCCTCGAACAGCGGCCAGGTGCGCGCAACAAGGAACACACCCGCGGCGACCATCGTCGCGGCGTGGATGAGCGCGGAGACCGGCGTCGGGCCTTCCATCGCGTCCGGCAGCCACACATGGAGCGGGAACTGCGCCGACTTCCCTGCGGCTCCCACAAAGAGCAGCAGCGCCACCGTGGTGATCGTGGTGGGCGCAAGCGTCGGCACAGCGGCAAGCACGTCGGCGATCACCAGCGTGCTCGTCTCGCGCCATAGGAGCGCGAGTGCGAGCAGAAGGCCCACATCGCCGACACGCGTGACCAGGAAGGCCTTGACCGCCGCACGAGCAGCCGACGGCTTGGTGAACCAGAATCCGATAAGCAGATAGCTGCACGCACCCACGAGCTCCCAAGCGACGAACAGGCCCACGAGGCTCGTGGAGAGCACCAGGCCGTTCATCGCTGCGGTGAACGCGGAGATCAGCGAGAAGTAGCGCGGTTGCGACGGGTCATCGGCCATGTAGCCGAACGAGAAGATGATGACCATCGAGGCGACGACACCGACCACCACGAGCATCATGGCGGCGAGCGGATCGGCGAGCAGACCGATGTCGATCGACCCCGAGGTGACATTCAGCCACGAGACGGACTCGGCCGCCACGGCAGCAGCATCCGACGCGCCCTCGCCGACGGGCACGGCCTCGAACAGCGTCGCGGCACCGACATACGCGCCGACGACCGGCCCGATGAGGGCGAGCCAGCGGGTGTACTTCACCGGTCCGGCACCCGCAGCCGCGATCAGGAGCGCGATCATGACCGGAGCGCCGATGACGACCCAGAGCGGCATCATCTAGCCTGACACCTCCCCGAACTCATCGATCCGTGTGCGCCTGGTCCGCCGGTACGCGGTGACTACGAGCGCCATCCCCACTGCGGCCTCCGCAGCAGCGATCACCAGCACGACGAGCGCGAATGC
>DSAI01000003.1 GCA_011372845.1 Actinomycetota bacterium | reverse complement strand
GTGCCGAAGGTGTGGGTGTACCCCGGCTCGATCTCCGAGAGGTGTCCGCGCACCACGCGGCCCGCCATCGTCTCCACATCCACCTCGTCGCCGATGAACGCGGGGCCGCGGGCGAACCCTTTCACCCACGCCCGCAGCGGCTGAGCTGCGGTGTCATCCGGGATTCCGGCCGCGCGCTGGCCCGGCTCAAGGAGCACGTACTCCACTTCCACCCAGTCACCGGCATCGCATCGGATCGCGTCGCCCATCTCGCACTCCCTATTCGCTCGGCGTCCAGAACCGCGGGATCGGAAGATCGGTCACTGTGAGTATGCCCGCCGGCGCGTCGACGATCAGCGGGATGTAGTTGCCCGTCGACGCGTACGTACCCTTGCCGCCGGGGATCTCAGGCTTGTTCGACATGTGCACTTCCGGGTCGCCGACGATGCGGATGTAGTCGCCCGTCTCCACTCCCTCGAGCTCGGGATGTATCTGCTGCGGGTGCACGAGCTCGATCTTGAGCTCACCGTGGCTGTAGCCCCGCCCGATGTGACGGCAGCCGCAGACGTCGCCGGGTGCGACCTTCACATGCGGAGTCTCCCGCGGCACCGATGTGACGATCGCCTCACGTGTCTCCACGACCTCGTCGATCTCCCAGCCGAGCGCATCGGCGATGAGCCCGATGGACTCAGGGAACCCGATATGACCGACGATCGTGCCGTCGGCGACGCCCCGCTCGAACTCCTCCACGGTGGTGCCTACGCCCTGGCTCTGCATCACGGTGGGACCGAACGGCGAGAGGTCGTTCACGCGCTCGGCCTCGATGCGATCGATCCGGAGGCAGATGGAGCTCCACGCCACGACGAGGGCATCCAGGATGAAACCGGGGTTGATGCCGGTGCCGAGAATGGAGACGTCGTGCTCCATCGCGAGCTCCTCGAAGCGATCCGCCCAGTCGGCATCGCTCGCCCACGGGTACGCGAGCTTCTCGGCGATACAGAGGACGTTCGCCCCGGCTTTTGCGCACGCCTCGACCTGGTCGGAAACCTCGTGGAGGTTGCTTTGCGTGCAGATGCAGACCACGTCCGGCTTTTTGGCCAGCACGGACTGGGCATCGGCCGTCATGCACACGTCACAGGTCCGGCCGAGCAGCTCCCCCACGGGTCTGCCTTCTTTGGCCGGGTTGGTGACGATCGCCCCAACCAGCTCGACATCGTTGGGACGGTCAAGGATGAAGCCGAGGAGCCCTTGCCCCATCATGCCGGTACCCCACACCGCGACCTTGATCATCGAGACTCCTCCCGTGGCTATGCGAAAAGGACGTACTGCTATGCAGTAACGATACCCTGACCGCGCCGCGGGAGGAACGCCGGCATCCCTCCGATGTCACATCCCGGACAGAACCGGGGCCGTGAGATCTGCCGCCGAAGGGATCGGGAACGGCGTTGCCGACGTCTCCTCACCCGGGTCGACGAAGATGTGACAGCTCGTGCACTCCACCTGCGTGAAGTCGGGACCGGGGTGGCAGCGCAGGCAGTACTGGTTCAGCCATGGCCGCTCCTCGTGCACCCCGATCGCGGGATGCGTGAAGTGGACCTCCGACCAGGTGGTGGGTCGATGGCAATCGAGACACGCGGTGGGACCCACGTGCGGGATGTCGGCGATGTGGCAGCTCTCGCAGGCGCGCGGAGCGTCGTCGCTGAAGCGCAGCGTCGGGTGGCAGAGCGTGCAGGGCCGCTCCGAGTGGGCCGTGCCGAGCTTGATCTCCCCCGGATGCTCCTCGAGGATGATCGCCGACCAGCGCGAGGGCGTGTGACACATCACGCAGTTGGTGTACTGGGTCCCGTGCGGGCCATCGTGGCAGCTGTTGCACGTACCCGTGCCGTCGCCGATGTTGACCGCGTACTTGTAGTTGGGATGGCACGCATTGCAGCTCAGGTCACCGTGGATGCCCACGAGTTCGAACCTCGTTGCGTGCACGAAGGTCGACGGCTTGAACCCGGCGGTGGTGTGACAGTCCTGACACGCTCTCAGCCCGCCGTGAGCCGTACCGTGACACCCCGTGCACACGGTCGGTGTCCCATCGTAGATGCCCTGCGGGTGGCACGCCTGACAATCGAGCTTGGTGTGGCCACCGGTGATCCTGAAGTAGGAATCGTGATCGAACGTCGACGGGACGAAGCCGAACGGTGTGTGGCAGTCCTCGCACCTTGTGAGGTTCGTGTGAGCCACGGTATGGCAGCCGAGACAGACCGTAGGGGTACCGGCGAAGGTGTTGTTCTTGTGGCAGTCAGCGCAGTCGGCCTGTGTGTGCCTGCCTTCGAGCTTGAAGAACAGCGAGTGGTCGAAGCCGGGAAGCGGGTCCCATCCACGCGAGGGTTCGTGACAGTCTTCACAGTTCGTGAGTCCGCCGTGGTTGACCCCGTGACAGTCAACGCAACCCCTGTCGGACGCGTCGGGGTCCACGCCCGCGGTGTGACACTCGAAGCACGAGATCCCCTCGTGGCCGCCCTCAAGGGAGAGGTGTCCTTCCGGGACCGCCCGCTGGAGCGACCACGCCACGGCCGTGTGGCACGGAGCGCACGCCACGGCGCCCACACCGTGCGGTGAACGGGCGGCATGGCAGGTCTCGCAGTCGGGTGATATCGGCTCCTCAGCCTCGGTATGACAACGCTCGCAACCGATGATCGCGTGGAAGGAGACGTTGAAGTCGGGGTTGTCGTGCGTGTAATGCACCACGAGCCACGT
>DSAI01000221.1 GCA_011372845.1 Actinomycetota bacterium | reverse complement strand
GGTCTGTCGCCTTGATGAAAGGAAGTGAGGCACGTGTTCTGCAATCAGTGTGAACAGGCGAGCAAGGGCGTGGGGTGCACCACCGTCGGGGTCTGCGGCAAGACGCCCGAGGTGGCGGCGCTGCAGGATCTCCTGCTGCACCAGATGAAGGGCATCGCGGCCATCGCGGTCGCCGGAGCCAAGGTCGGCGTCACCGACGACGTGGCCGATGAGTACGTCACCGGCGGGTTGTTCACGACGGTCACCAATGTGGACTTCGACGCCGAGCACCTTGCGGGTCTGATCCGCCGTGGCGCCGAGGTCAAGGGCGCGCTTCGTGCGAAGGTCGAGGTCGCGGGCGGCGTCGTGCCGACCGAGGATCCGGCCGTGGCCTTTGAGCCGGCCGCGACGCTCGAGGATCTCATCGCCCAGGGCGAGGCCGTCGGCATCTTCTCCGACCACGATCGCGACGAGAACGTGCAGGCGCTCCAGCAGACCGCCGTCTACGGTCTCAAGGGCATCGCTGCCTACGCCGATCACGCCCGTGTGCTCGGTCACACCGATCCGGTCATCCACGCGTTCGAGCATGAGCTGCTCGCGGCGCTCTCGGACAAGGACCTCTATCTTGACGACTGGGTCGACCTTGCGCTCAAGACCGGCGAGGTCAACCTGCGCGTCATGGAGTTGCTGGACGCTGCCAACACCGGTGCGTACGGTCATCCGGTACCCACGAGCGTGCCGCTCGGCCACCGGCCCAACAAGGCGATCCTGGTCTCCGGTCACGACCTCAAGGACCTCAAGGAGCTGCTCGAGCAGACCGAGGGGCTCGGGATCGACATCTACACGCACGGCGAGATGCTGCCGGCGCACGGTTACCCGGAGCTCAAGAAGCACAGCCACTTCTACGGTCACTACGGCACCGCGTGGCAGAACCAGCGCAAGGAGTTCGACGAGTTCCCGGGCGCCATCCTCATGACCACCAACTGCATCCAGAACCCGCGCGACACCTATGCGGACAACATCTTCACCACCGGCAGGGTGGCGCACCCGAGCGCCGTGCATGTCGAGAACGGCGCCTTCAAGGCGGTCATCGACCGCGCGCTCGAACTGCCCGGCTTCACCGATGAGTTCGATGGTGGCTCCGTGGTGGTGGGCTTTGGCCGCAACGCCGTGCTCTCCGTCGCCCCGACGGTCATCGAAGCCGTGAAGCGCGGCGCGATCCGCCACTTCTTCCTCGTGGGCGGATGCGACGGCGCCAAACCGGGCCGCAGCTACTACACCGACTTTGTGGACCAGGCGCCTGCCGATACCGTGGTGCTCACGCTTGCATGCGGCAAGTTCCGCTTCTTCGACCACCAGCTCGGCGAGATCGGCGGCATCCCCCGCTTGCTTGACGTTGGCCAGTGCAACGACGCGTACTCGGCCATCAAGATCGCTGTCGCGCTTGCCGAGGCGTTCGGGGTGGGCGTGAATGAGTTGCCGCTCTCGATGATCCTGTCCTGGTACGAGCAGAAGGCGGTCGCGATCCTGCTCACGCTGCTGCATCTCGGTATCAAGGACATCCGCCTTGGTCCCACACTGCCGGCGTTCATCACCCCCGCGGTGCTGCAGGTGCTGGTGGACAACTTCGACATCAAGCCGATCGGCGAGTCGGCGGGTGCCGATCTCAAGGCCATCCTCGGCGAGAGCGCGGCATAGGCATGAACGAGACGCTGAAGCGCACCGGGGTCATCATCGGCGTAGTGGTGCTTGCAGCCGGCGTAGTGGTGGCCGCGATGTTCGCCTTCGGCAAACCGGTGACCCCGCAGGCGTCGTCTCAGGCGACGCCTGCGGGCACCACCGACCCGCAGGCGGGGACCGCGGACGCGGCCGAGAGCGAGCCCGCCGGCGGGTCGGACCCGCTGGCGGTGGAGATCCCGGGTTGCGTCTGCCACAGCGACGACCCCGCGGTGGTCGAATCGCATGCGTCGTACCGGATGAGCGAGTGCTTCGACTGCCACAGCGAAGGGATGCCCGGGATGGGCATGTAGCCATCCGCTTGCGCGCCGTCCGTGACCAGCCTGCGCTATCATGACAGGGATGGCCCCGGGCCGCGGCCGCCCGGGAACGAGACCCGCCTGGAGGTGCGCATGTCGCTCGTCATGGAGCAGATACGCGAACTCGCGGACACCATCGGCCCACGACCGGCTACCACCGATGCCGAGTCGCGTGCCGCGGACCATATCGAAGACACGATGCGCTCGTACGGGGTCGATGTGGAGCGCCAGGAGTTCGATTGCCCGCGCTCTGACGGCCGGGCCACGATAGTGCACGGCCTGTTGCTGATCGGCGCTTCGGTGCTTGCGGTGTGGTGGAGTCTTCCCGCGCTGGCGCTCGCCGCGCTCGTGGCGGCGTTCGTATGGCTTGATGCTTCCGGTAAGCCGGTCATCTCTCGCTACCTGGGAAGCGGTCCCAGCCAGAACCTCATCGGCAGGCATGTGCCACGGGCGCGGCGCAACGAGCGCCTGCGGCGCGTCGTGATCGTGGCGCACTACGACACGGCCCGTGCCTCGTTCCTCACGAGCCCCGGATTCGTGCGTCATCTCGGTACCGTCGCCGTGCTCACGCGGTGGGTCCCGGTAGGCGTGACCATCTGGATCGCGCTGACGGCGCTGCCGTTCGCCGCTTCGTGGAAGCCGTGGTCGGGCTACGTGGCGGTCGCTGGCGCCATCGTGATGCTGGTGCCGGTGGCGGCCGCGCTTCAGAAGGAACTGCTCTCGCACGCCACCGACGG
>DSAI01000015.1 GCA_011372845.1 Actinomycetota bacterium | reverse complement strand
CCTCTGGCGGAGGACGACCGTGCGGCTCGCGCGCTTGAGGCGCTCATCAGAGGTGCTCGATCTGGCGGCGGGCACCGGCGACCTCACGCTCGCCCTCGCAGAGCAAGGGCGTCCGGCGCGGGTCCTCTCCACCGACCTCGTCCCCGAGATGCTCGAGGTCGCCAAGGCCAAGGTCGCGGTCTACGAGGGCCCCACCATCATCGAGTTCGACGTAGTCGACGCACAGGCGCTGCCCATGCCCGACGAGAGCTTCGACGTGGTCACCGTCGGCTTCGGCGTGCGCAACATGCCCGATCGCGCCGCGAATTTCAGCGAGGTGTTCCGGGTCCTGCGCCCGGGAGGGCGCTATGTGGTGCTCGAATTCAGCCGCCCGCTGTTCCCGCCGTTCCGTGCGCTCTACCACTTCTACCTGCGCACGGTCATCCCGCTCCTCGGCGAGAAGCTCACCGGCGACCGCGCCTCGTTCGAGTATCTCAACGAGTCCATCCTCTCGTTCCCCGGACAGGTGGCTCTCGCGGGCGAACTTCACAAGGCGGGCTTCTCGGAGGTCACCTGGCGCAACCTCACCTTCGGAATCGTGGCGGTGCACGTGGCGGTGAAGTGACGCGAGCTGTTCCGCGTTGGAGCGCGCGTGCGCGAGCATGTAGGATAGGAGCCTGGCGAACCCACCTGCGGAGGTCGTGACGATGCTTCTTCTGGCGCGATACGTTCTTCCCATGAGCGCTCCGTACATCGAGGACGGGGGCATCGTCATCCGCGGCTCCGACATCTTCGCGGTGGGCATGCGGGCGGAACTCCTCGCCGCGTATCCGGACGAGGAGGTCACCGACTACGGTCTTGCGGCTCTGATGCCCGGCTTCGTGGACCTGCACACCCACCTGGAGTATTCGGTCTTCTGCGGTGTCGTGGACGATCTGCCGTACACGCGCT
Organism: Actinomycetota bacterium; assembly: GCA_011372845.1. Classification (GTDB taxonomy): domain Bacteria; phylum Actinomycetota; class Coriobacteriia; order Anaerosomatales; family Anaerosomataceae; genus Anaerosoma. Next base: position 1,831 of record DSAI01000015.1, on the reverse strand, counting down.
GGAAGATGGAGGTGCAGCGGCTGGAGGACCGGCTGACCGAGGACGACTGGCGTGAATCGGCCGTGCTCGGTTCGACCGAGGCGATACGCTCGGGCATCACCACCATCGCCGACGTGACGTATTCGGGCGCATCCCTCGAGGCGGCAGACAGCGCTGGCCTGCGCGCGGTCATCTATCGCGAGGTCTCATCGATGGACGCCGGGAAGGTCGAGGCCGAGGTGGCTGCCGCGTTCGACGACATGCGGGCGTGGGAGGCGCGATCGAACACAGCGCGCATGTCGATCGGCATCGCGCCGCACGGCCCGTACACGTGCCACCCGCGGCTGTTCCAGGCGGTGGCGGAGGCTGTGGGGACGAACGACACGCATGTCTCGCTCCACCTGGCCGGCAGCAGGGACGAGTACGACTTCGTGAAGTACGGATCGTCTCCGCTCGGGCAGGACTTCCGCACACAGTCCGGATGGGGCGAAGAGGCGTGGATGCCAACGGGCGTGAGCCCGGTGCGGTACGTGTACCAGTGGGGCGTGCTCGAGCTCCCCAATGTGCTCGCGGTCCACTGTGTGCACGTCGACTCGGACGATATCGCCATCCTTGAGCGCACAGACGTGGCGGTGGCCCTGTGCGCTCGCTGCAACGCCAAGCTCGCCATGGGCACCGCCCCCCTCGGCGACTTCCTCGCCAAGGGGCTGCGCGTGGGCATGGGTACCGATTCACCGGCGTCGAACAGCACGATAGACTTCTTCGCCGAGATGCGCACGGGTCTGCTCGTCCAGCGCAGCTTGCTGGGCAGCAAGGATTTCTTCACCGCCGAGGAGTTCCTGCGTCTCGCTACGATCGGCGGCGCGAAAGCGCTCAAACTCGACCGCATCACCGGCTCGCTTGAGCCGGGCAAGCGTGCCGACATCATCGCGGTGGACCTCTCGCATAGCTATCAGGTGCCCACCGAGAACCCGTACAGCGCTGTGGTGCTCACGTCGAACCTGGAAGACGTGCTGCTGACGATGGTGGACGGCAAGGCGCTCTACGAGCGCGGTCAACACCTGTCGGTGGAGACCGAGCCGATGCGCGAGCGCTTCCAGGATATCCGGCGGAAGATCAGGGACTGACACATATGCGTGAGCGAGGCAAGGTCATCACCGTTCACGATGGGGCAGTGGACGTCCTGATGCGGGTCTCGGCGGGATGCGGCGGGTGCACGCTCTGCTCGAGGGAAGAGGGCGGGGAGACGGTGATGCACGACGTCGCCGACGCTTTGGGTTCCACTGTCGGCGATGTGGTGGACGTGGTGATCCCCGACACGATCCGCTCGCGCGCCGCCGCCGTCTTCCTGGTGCCGGTCTTCTCGCTTCTCGCCGGCTACTTGGCGGGTTTCTTGCTTGGACCGTGGGCAGGTCTCGAGCCGGAGACGGCCGGGGTCGTGGGAGCGCTCGTGTTCGCCACCATCGCCATGCTGGGCATCAGCAACGCGGAGAACAGGCTGGCCGGGGACGCGGCGTTCGCCCCGAAGGTCGGTGCTATAATCTCGCGGGACCGCAGCCATACGTGAGCTCTCGGTCTCCCTACTATCGAGGAGGTATCGGTACGTGAGCGACCAGGACTTCTTCTTCGACGAGGAGGAAGAGGTGGCCGAGAAGGCCCCGAAGCCCTCATCCCGTCAGCCCCAGAAAAGCGCCCCGAAGCGTTCAGGCAAGAGCGAACCCAAGGCGGCGCCGCGCGGCTCGGCAGCCGCTGCAGCTCCTGCCGCAGGTGGAAGCCTCATCGAGAAGCAGGTGAGTCTGACCGTGGCGGCTCTGATGACGGTCATCGGTCTGCTTCTGGGTGTCATCATCGG
>DSAI01000138.1 GCA_011372845.1 Actinomycetota bacterium | reverse complement strand
TGGACAACGCGATCTGGTCGATCCAGGGCCATCACCGCGACATGGTCAAGTACTCGGAGTACCTCTACGAGGTGCCGTACGGCGGCCACCTCTACGGCCCGTACTGGATGCCGACCTTCGAAGACGGGATGTGGGACTACCGTCTCGTGACCGGCAGGGTCATCGATCGCGAGCGCATGGAAGACGTCAAGACGATGTTCTACGAACTCGAAGGCTGGGACGTATCAACAGGATGGCCTACACGCGAGACCCTCGAAGGCGTCGACCTCGGTCATGTGGCCGATGTTCTGGAAGCGGCCGGAAAGCTGGGTGGTGAATGATGGGTATCCTCAACACTCCTACTCCGGAGGTGGCCGAACGCGTGCTGCGTCCGGTGAAGCCGGGTGACTACGTGGCGGCCTTCCGCATCAACGGGCGGAGCCGCGTGGGAGGCAGGCCCTTCAGTCTGTCGCAGGTGTACGGATTCCTCGGCGCCGACGATGCGTGCCACGATCCCGACGGGCTGGTGGAGTGGCTCGCCGTATCCGTGGGAGACAGCGAGCTGGCCGAGGCGGTGAAGGCCGCGTACGCGTCCTGCTCCACGGGCTACGAGTGCATGCAGGCCGCCCGCGCGTTGATCGGCGAGCGCCTGGCCCAGGTTGGCAGCTGATGAGAGGAACCGATGTGATGAAGACACGCAGCACGATCGCGGTCCTGGTGACAGCGCTGATAGCCGCGCTGCTTGCGATGGGCGGGTGTTCCGCCCCTGCCGAGGAGCCTGCTGACGGCGGCCAGGACGTTGCTGAGACGCCAGCCACGCCGGAAGCCGACCCTGCAGCGGAGGGCGAGGAGGTGGCCCGGAGCGTCTGCCTCGAGTGCCACAGCGAGATGGCGTTCACCGCAGCATTCGTGGGCGGCCCGCAGGAAGGCCTCGACTGGGACATGGTCGTCCAGCGTATGGAAGAGAGCCATCGGGTGGTCCTCACCGATGACGAGGCCAACGCGGTTGTGCAGTACCTCGCATCCCGCGAGCCATCAGAGGCCGAGACCCTGATCGCCGAGAAGTGCTCGGACTGCCACTCCCTGGAGAAGGTGTACCAGGCAGAGAACGGCACATCGTGGCTCGATGTGGTAAGCCGCATGCAGGAATCGCACGGGCTTGAACTCCCCAGCGAGGAGCAGGAGGCGATCCTGGACTTCCTCGAGCAGTAGGGTCAGCCGCGGCCGACCGCTCCGTCGTCTCAACCAGCACCAGCGCGCATGCCGGCGCGCAGGTACACCTCCTTGGGGGACGGTGGCAAACCCCCTTGCCCCTGCGGGGGCCGCGTAGGTACCCTCGGCGGCCGGATGCTGTGATGCGTCCGGCCTCCGCAGTCTGTGCGCTCCTCTATCCCAGCAGGCTCTTCATCTGCTTGTAGATGATGGCGGCTGCGCGCTCGGGCATCAGTCGCGAGAGGCGGTCCATCATCGCGGCGTCCTTGCCGATGGTGGCGCGGAACTTGTCGGCCTCCATCGCCTCGATGATCACGCGCGCGGCATCCTGCGGGGAGGTGGTCTTGAACTCCTGCTTGCCGCTCTCGGCCGCCTCGGCGGCGGTGGGGGCGTCGAGACCGGAGTTCTTGGAGATGTCGGTGCCGATGGCGCCCGGGAAGATCACCGTCACGCGCACGGGCGTATCGGTGAGCTCGGAGTGGAGCGCCTCGGTGAGCAGCTTCACGGCGGCCTTGGACGCGCCGTAGATCGACTGGCCGGGCACGGGCAGGAAGCCGCCCATGCTCGAAACGTTCACGATATGTGCCGAGGGGCGCTCGAGCAGATGCGGCAGGAACGCCTTGATGGTGTGTACCGTGCCCCAGAAGTTCACGTTCATCACGCGCTCGATGGCCGAGTACTCGAGCTCGTTCACCTTCACGAACGGCTGGATGATGCCGGCCACGTTCATGAGGCCGTCGATCTGTCCGTGCGCTTCGATGATCGCGGTGGGGAGCGCTTCCACCGTGGCGCGGTCGGTGATGTTCGCCACGTGCGTGGTGAGACGGTCGGCGCTGGCGCCGGCGAGGCGTGCGGTCTCGGCCAGCCCCTCCTCGCTGATGTCGAGCGCCGCCACGCGCGCGCCCTTGCCGAGAAGCTGCAGCGTGAGTTCCCTGCCGATGCCGTTGCCGCCGCCGGTGATCGCGATGGTCTTGCCGCTTGCCTGCATGAGGTCCTCCCTTGCCCCGGGTACGCTCTGTGCCGGAATCGTACTATGCGCGGGACGGATGTGTCTGCGGGGGAGCCGTGGGGATGCGGTGGGGGCGAAACGGCGGCGGTCTGCCGGCGGGGCCGCGTAACACTTCCGCGTCCGAGGTGGCCCGCGCGGTTGCACGGGCCGCCCGGTTCCCTACAATGGCCTGGTACTGCACGCTCGCCCGGGACGGTGATCGGCATTCCAGGACTGATGCGCGCGCGTCGGGCACGACTCGGCATAGCGCTTCTCATCACGGCCGCGCTGCTTGTGGCGCCGTCTGCGGGGATGGCCGTTGACGACTATCCGTACAGAGGCCAGACGGGCGTGGACCCGTGGGGCTTCTACAAGGGGTACTGCACGTCGTTCGTGGCCTGGCGGATGAACCAGAACGCGGGCGAGGGCAGCTTCACCAACTTCATGGACGGCGGCCGGTGGGGCGACGCCGGCAACTGGGCCAACAACGCACGGAACCTCGGCATCACGGTGGACCGCACTCCCGCGGTAGGGGCGATCGCCTGGTGGGCGGCGGGAACGGTGAGCTACAGCGGCCATGTGGCA
>DSAI01000120.1 GCA_011372845.1 Actinomycetota bacterium | reverse complement strand
CCGCGTTGACGCACGAAGGAGAGGACGCCTGAGATGCCGCTTCCCGAGCCCCTCGAGCGCATGACGTTCGATGTCGCCACCCTCATGGCCGAGCATCCACCGCTCATCCACCACCCCAACAAGCGCGTGGTGTTCGAGATCGCGTGCGGCGAAGGAAGCGAATGCTCGGGAGAGATCGGCTACACGCAGTGGCCGACGTTCCCGCTGCCGGAGCGCGTGGACCCCACGGCGGGGTTGGATGCGCTTGAAAGCCGCTGCGGCATCATGGACTACGAGCCGGTGGAGGACTTCCCGGGCGCGGTGGAGTGGCACGTGAACTTCGCCGACCAGATGCTGTTCTTCGCGTACGGTTCCGGTCTCTTTGCGCAGGACGAGATGCAGTGCGCCGAGCACCCGGCGCTCGGAGCGCTCGTGGAGGCGCTGCGTGCCGACGGGCACAGGGCCGTGACGGAGACCGCCGACGGTCCCACGCCTGTGCTGGTGACCGGTGTGGAGCGTCGTGTGAAGGTCAAGACGAACATGAACGCCAAGAAGGGCCGCCCGCGCGGACTCTACGGCAACGAGTTCGCGGTGGCCTCTCCCGAAGCCGTGGAGCGCGCCACCAAGCGGATCGACCCGCCCACCATCACCAACATCATCGCGATGGCGGCGCCAACGTATCGCAACGGCAGGTACGAGCGCTCCATGATCGAGCGCATCCTGGTGACGGCGTACACGGGCTTCGCCGCCGCGGTGGCCGAGTCGGAGCGCATGGCGCCCGGAGCCCCCGTGGCGATCCACACCGGCTACTGGGGCTGCGGAGCGTTCGGCGGCAACCGGGTGCTGATGTCGCTGCTTCAGCTGCTCGCCGCGGGTATGGCCGAGGTGACGTGCCTGGTCTTCCATACCGCCAATGCCGAGGAGATACCTCTGGCCGAGGCGGGACGGATCATCACCGAGGAGCTCGCCACCGGTGAGGACCTCACGGCCGATGGGCTGATCGACCGCATCGACGCCATGGCCTTCGAGTGGGGCCGGAGCGAGGGGACATAGCCCGGTGACCGACCTCGCTGGCGATCTCGCCCGTCTCCGACACCTCAGCGGCATCAAGTGGAACCGCTATCCCGACGACGTGTTGCCGTGCTGGGTGGCCGACATGGACATCCGGACGGCTCCTGTGATCACCGAGGCGCTCGAGGACCTCGTGCGGCGGGGAGACTTCGGGTACAACTTCAGCGCAGCCGCCGCTCTTCCGGATGCGTGGGTGGCATGGCAGACGGCGCGCCACGGCTGGCGTCCCGACGTTGAGCGCGTGCGCGTGTTCAGCGACGTGCTGCAGGCGGTGGACCTTGCGCTATGGTTCGGCACAAGGTCGGGCGACGGCGTGGTGCTGCTCACGCCGGTCTACCCGCCGTTCTTCCGTTGCGTGGAAAGCATCGGCAGGGTGGTGGTGGACTGCCCGCTCGATCCTGCCGGATGGCGTCTCGGACGCGACCTGCTCGATGAGGCCATTGAACGAGCGGCCGCCGAAGGGATAACCACACGCGCCGTGCTCTTATGCAATCCGCATAACCCTACCGGGCGCGTGTTCGGTCCCCACGAGCTCGCGGCGGTTGCCGAGGTGGCCCGCGAGCGCGACCTGCTCGTGATCAGCGACGAGATCTGGGGCGACATCATCTTCGATGGTCGCCGACACATCCCGTTCGCGTCGATCTCGGATGACGCGGCGGCGCGCACCGTCACGGCCTCGGCAGCGAGCAAGACCTTCAGCGTGGCCGGGCTCAGATGCGCGGTGGCGCACCTCGGCGTGGAGAAGATCGAGTCAGGGATCGCCGGGTTGCCCGGGCATATGCTCGGCGCGGTGAGCACGCCGGGCGCCGTGGCATCGTACACGGGCTGGACCCAGGGCGGCCCGTGGGTGGAGGAGACCGTGCGCTTCCTCGCATCGCAGCGCGACCATGTGCGTGCGCGCATCACGGCCGAGTTGCCGCGCGTGCGGATGAACGCCCCCGAGGCCACCTACCTCGCGTGGCTCGATCTGCGCGACCTCGGCCTTGGCGACGACCCGGCGGCCTGGCTCCTGGAGCATGCCAGGGTGGCGCTCGGCTCGGGACCCGACTTCGGCGTGCACGGGCACGGGTACGCGCGGCTCAACTTCGCCACCACGCGTGCGGTGCTCGACGAGGCGCTCGACCGGATCGTGCGCGCGCTCGGGTAGGGGAAGGCCGGGCCCGCATCAGGACCCGGCCTCGTTGTTCGCCGGCGAGCGCTCGGAGCGTTCCCGCTACCGCTTCTTGCGTCCCAGCGAGAGCTTCATCGTGAGGATGCGGTCGCTCGAGAACACGCGCGCGGCGATCGTCACGAACACCGCGAACCACACCAGCTGGTAGACGATGCCGAACCACACCACTTCGTAGTTGCCGAGGAAGAGATTGGGCCCGGTGATGAAGGGATAGGTGAACGGGATCGCCATCACAGCGTAGCGCGCGGCGTCGGGCAGCATCGAGAGGTCGAGGAAGAGCGTGAGGAAGTAGGGGATGAGCATCAGCACCATCAGCGGCGTGATGAGGGCGCCCACAGACTTCACGCTCTCGGCGAACGCGCCGAGGATGATAGCGATCGCCAGGGCCACCAGGATGCCTGCGAACAGCGTGAGGCCGAGCATGGCGTAGTCCGACGGCCCGAAGGTGAGACCCAGTTGCACCATCGCGGCCTCGGACGCCTGCATGGCCTCACCCGCCGCGTCACCACCCAGGCCCTGCGTCATGCCCTCCATGTACCGCTGCATG
>DSAI01000058.1 GCA_011372845.1 Actinomycetota bacterium | reverse complement strand
CGTACGCCGCACATCCCGCACCCATGAGGGGAGCTCCGCCTTGGCGAAGGACCGTCTGCTCGACGTGCTCGAACGCTACGAGGCAGTCATAGGCCTCGAGATCCATACCGAGATCACCGCCGTAAACACGAAGATGTTCTGCGGATGTCAGGTCGCTTTCGGCGGCGAGCCCAATACGCGGGTGTGCCCGGTGTGCCTCGGCATGCCCGGCGCGCTGCCGGTGCCCAACGAGGCGGCCATCGAGTGGACGGTTCTGGCCGGGCTCGCCACCGAGTGCGATATCGCGCTCTGGAGCCAGTTCCACCGCAAGCAGTACTTCTATCCCGACATGCCCAAGGACTACCAGATCTCCCAGTATGACCTGCCGTTCTGCTCGGGTGGCGTGATCGATGTCGAGGTCGACGGGCCGGGTGTGGCCGAGCGGCTGGACCTGGACGGCGGCGTTGCGGCCGACGGTCCGGCGCCTGTGGCCGAGGACGGTGGCTATCGCGTGCCGATCGGCATCACGCGGATCCACCTCGAGGAAGACACGGGCAAGATGGTGCACGTGGGCGGCTCGGAAGGCCGCATCGCTGGCGCCACGCACTCGCTTGTGGACTTCAACCGCGCTGGCACGCCGCTCATGGAGCTCGTGAGCGAGCCCGACATCCGCACGCCGGAGGAGGCGCGCCGCTTCGCCCAGAAGCTGCGGAGCATCTGGCTCGCGCTTGGTGTGAGCGACTGCAGCATGGAGGAAGGCTCCATGCGCGTGGACGGCAACGTGTCGATCAGGCCGCGCGGCCAGGCCGAGTTCGGCACCAAGACCGAGATTAAGAACATGAACTCGTTCAAGGCGCTCCACGACGCGCTCGCCTACGAGATCGTGCGTCAGGCGGACCTGCTGGACGTCGGGGAGGCCGTGGTCCAGGAGACGCGCCACTGGGACGCAACCGCGCGCCGCACGAGCGGCCTGCGCAGCAAGGAAGAGGCGCACGACTACCGGTACTTCCCCGAGCCAGACATGGTGCCGTTCAGCTTCGAGCCCCAGTGGATCGCGTCGCTGGCGGCGCGGTTGCCTGAGCTGCCCGACGCGCGCCGCGACCGGTACATGGCCGAGTACGCGCTACCCAAGGCCGATGCGACGATGCTCGCTGCGGATACCGCGACGGGCTGCTACTTCGACGCCGCCGTGGAGATCGCCGGCGCCGACCGCGCCAAGCAGGTGGCCAACTGGATGCTCGGTGACCTGACGGCGCACCTGAATGCCGCGGGGATCGCCATCGGTGAGGCGCGTGTGACGCCAGCGATGCTGGCCGAGCTCATCGGGTTCGTCGAGGACGGGGCTATCAGCGGCAGGCAGGCCAAGCAGGTCTTCGCCGAGGCCGCCGGGACCGGTGACGCGCCTGGCGCGATCGTCGAGGCGCGTGGGATGAAACAGGTCTCGGACACCGGCGCGATCGAAACGGTCGCCGAGGCGGTGCTTGCGGCGCATCCGGACGAAGTGGCCAGCTATCGCGCGGGCAAGACCGCAGTCATAGGGTTCTTCGTGGGTCAGGTCATGCGCGAGATGCGCGGCCAGGGCAATCCGGCAGTCGTGAACGAGGTCCTCCGGCGCCTCCTCGGCTGAGTACGTTGCGGCGTCCGTGTCATACCCCCCTGCTAGGGTCCTGTCAGGGGCCAGGAGTAGTGCGGCTGGACGGCCGCCGATCCAGGGGAGTGGTGTCATGGACATGTATCAGCACGACGCACGGGGGCGGGATCCGGAGTCGGAGGCGAGGGGAGCGCCTTCTGATCTGCAGCACGCCACGTTCCGCACGCCCGAGCATCTGGACACGTTGCTGGAGGCACATGCCTCCATCGTGTCGGAGATCCGCACGAGGGTGGCGCATCCAGACATCGATGGCACTGAGTTGGTGGCCCTCGCGAAGGCTGTGGCCGCTCTTGACGCCGTGATCGAGCTCGTTGCCGAGGGGGTCGAGGGAGAAGCGAACGCCCCGACACGTGTGTAGTCGTCCGTTCGGACCCAAAGGAAGCCGCTCAGCACCCTCTATGTGCCATTCGGGGCTACTGCATGACCGTTCGGCGGCAATCTTCGCAATCGTGCGAAATCCGCTTGCAGCGGCCGAGCAGGTGTCGTAGAGTGGGGTCGTCCCGAGAGGTCGAACCGGGCGAACCGCGAAAGGCGGCGTACCAGTAGCTGTCGGCGGGGTGTGTAGGCGGATGGCTTCGCGAAAGCTGGTCAGATCCTTGCAGGCCCCGACGGTGTGAAACGGGAAGTCGCGGAGTAGTGGGTCTCGCTGGTGAGGTTTCTCGGGACACCTCTATTCTGAGACCGATAGCGCACAGGCGAACGCCCGGCCTGCCTGAGACCGGGCGTTCGCCTGTGCCGCACCGCGTCAGTCTCCCAGCACCGCGTCCACTTCGCGCTCGCCCACCGACCTCAGCACCTGCGCTCTCGCAAGTGGATCGAGCGAGGCGAGCTCGTGGTGGATGAGGTCCTCGGCTTCCATGATCCGCTCCGCGCGGACATCGATCATGACATCCGACAGCAGGACGGCGCCGACGGCGAAGATGGCGCCGGGGATCGCCCACGCGAAGAACCCGCGGCGCTTGCTCATGAGCATGACTGCTGCGGCAAGAAGGCCGCCAGCCACGAACCCCGCTGCGAGTCCGGTCTCAACGCGCGACTCCTCCGGAACGGCCTCGCGCCACCGGTCGATGGCTTCCATCATCCGCACCTCCTCATATCCGTCGTCAGGTCCGTACTCTCTCTATGTTCCCTCCCGAGCGGCCTTCATCGCCG
>DSAI01000113.1 GCA_011372845.1 Actinomycetota bacterium | reverse complement strand
TTCCTGCCCGATGTCCCCGGCTACTACGAGTGGATGACCGCGCCCGAGTTCCTGCGCTTCGCGGGCGGACTTTTCGGCCTGAGCGGGCCGGTGCTCAACGGACGCGTGGACGCCTTGCTCGACCTCGCCGGTCTCACCGGGGTGAAGACGCGCATCGGCGGCTATTCACGGGGCATGAAGCAGCGGCTCGGCGTGGCGCAGGCGCTCATCAACGCCCCGCGGCTGCTGATGCTCGATGAGCCCACCTCTGCGCTCGACCCGATCGGGCGCAAAGAGGTGCTCGACATGATCGCGTCGCTCAGGGGGAGGACCACGGTCTTCTTCTCCACCCACATCCTCGCCGACGTGGAGCGCGTGTGCGACCGCGTCGCGATCCTCGACAAGGGGCGCGTGGTCACCTCGGAGGCGATGGCGGACCTCAAGTCGCGCTACGGCGGACAGCGGTTCGTGATCGATACCGCAGGAGACGCGTCGCACCTGGTGGACCGTCTGGGCGGGGAGGAGTGGGTGGCCGAGGCCACGATGCTGGCCGACGGCAGGCTCTCGGTGGCGGTGAGCGACGTAGACACCGCGCAGCGGGCACTGCCCGCGGCGATCGTCCAGGCGGGATTGGGGCTCAAGCGGTTCGAAGCGGGCGAGATCTCGCTCGAAGAGGTGTTTGTGGACCTGGTGGGAGGTGAGCGGTGATGCGCGGACTGGGTGTGTTCCTCGGCAAGGAACTGCGTGAGATCGCGCGCACGTGGCGCATCTGGGTGCTGCCGGGCATCGTGTTGTTCTTCGCCATCTCCGGACCGCCGCTTGCCGAGGTGACGCCGCAGCTGCTGTCATCGGTGATGGAGTCGCAGGGCACCGGGGCCGTGATCGAGCTGCCCGACCCCACCTACGTGGACGCGTACCTTCAGTGGACGAAGAACCTCTCGCAGATCGTCATCTTCGCGCTGATCATCATGTTCGCGGGTGCGATATCGGCCGAGAAGCGCGGAGGCACGGCGATCCTCGCGCTCACCAAGCCGCTCACGCGGCCGGCGTTCGTGCTGGGCAAGCTGCTGTCGCACACGATCCTGCTCACGGTCACCACTCTCGTGGGGGCGGCCGTTACCTGGGGACTCACGCTGGCGGTGTTCGGCGAGGCGCCGCTTGCGCCGCTGGCAGGCGCAACGGGCGTATGGCTCGTCTCGGCGCTGTTCTTCGTGGCGCTCATGATGCTGCTCTCGTCTGCGGTGGACTCGCAGGCAGGCGCCGCAGGATTGGGGTTCGTGGTCTACCTGCTGCTCTCGATCGCCACGATCTGGGAGCCGGCGGTCACCTACTCACCCGCCGCTCTGGTGAACGCGCCAACCGAGATCGCGATGTCCGAGACGGTCGCCCTTGGCTGGCCGATCGGCACCACGATCGCGCTCACGGTGCTGCTCGCGCTGGCAGCGGTTGCCGTCTTCCGCAAGCGGGAGCTGTAGCCAGCCGCAGGGGAGTCGTGGATGTAGACCCGAGGCAGGATGGCATCCCGTAGGCGATTCTTTCACAGGAATGGTCAGTCGGGATGGATAGGTGCGGGCGGGAGATCCTGAAAGCCGATCCTTTCGCAGGAAAGCCGCCTCGACTGAGGCGGCTTTCCGAGGACAGAGGCCGTAGGATCTCAGCCCGCACCGAACTGCTACACGTACGTCTTCGCCAGCTCATCGAGCGTGATGTGGTCGGTCTCCACGTTGGAGATGGCGTTCCAGACCTCCTTGAGGCGGTCGTTGGTGGCCCGCTCGGCGAACGACTTGTAGAGCGCCGAGGCCCGGTTCTCGCGCTTGAGCGACTCCTCGATGTCGCTCGCCCACGATCCCGTGGTCTCGCCCGGCTCCATGAGGTCCGCAGGTTCGTCAACGCCCAGGATGTCCGAGAACACCTCGCAGTGCTCGGCCTCGACCTTGGCCAGACGCTTGTACGTGGCGCGCAGCGGGTCGTTGTCCTTGCGCTGCGCCATGCCGAGGTAGAAGCGGCAGTTGCTGGTCTCCAGCTCGATGGAGGCCTCCAGGTCGGCGCGCTCGGTCTCGGTGAGCTGGACGTCGTTGATCTCGGGCGTGTACTTGTCGGGCTCCTCGAGGAACTCCGCGTGCGCGCCGCAGAAGGGACAGTTCTCCGGCGATTCGTAGCCGAGGTAGACCTCGCCGCAGATGCGGCACCGGTAGATGTTGAGCTGCATATCGTGCTCCTCTCGTGATGGGGCAGTACCGTCAGGGTAGGGCGAGCGCCTCGCTTATGGCCAGTCCGAAGTCGTACGCCGCATCCGGCCCGTTGGCAGTGATGATCCTGCCGTCGACCTCCACCGGACCATCCGTCCAGATCGCGCCATGCTCGGCGAGATCCTGCTTCTGTGAAGGGAACGCGGTGGCGCGGACCCCGTGGAGCAGCCTCGCGCGTGCGAGCACGGACGGCGCGATGCAGATCGCCGCCACCACACGGCCGAGCCGGTCCGCCTCCTGTGCGAGGGCGTGGGCAACGGGGTCGTCGAAGTAGACCTGCGCGCCTCCGCCGCCCACGAAGACCACGGCGTCGTAGTCGGCTGCATCAGCATCAGCAAGCGATACGGTGGCCTCGGCGGTCATGCCGAGCTTGCCCTGGCACACGCCGGCCGACCTGCTTGCAGTGACGACCGTGGCGCCACGGGATTCGAGCACTTCCCTGGGGCGGGCGTACTCCTCGTCGCGGAACACCTCGGGGGCGATCACCATGAGTACCTGCGTCATGAGACCTCCATGCATCGGGGACACCGTAGATGATACCCAGCAGCGACATGTGCAGCGG
>DSAI01000049.1 GCA_011372845.1 Actinomycetota bacterium | reverse complement strand
TGGCCAAGCGCACGGCAGAAGCTGGTGTGGCTCCGTATGTGATCCCGTACGGCGGCACCAATGCGCTCTCGGTCACCGGGATGATCGACGCCGGGCTGGAGCTCGTGATGCAGGCATTCCAGGGCGAACTGCCTGAGCCGGATCTGGTCTATGTGGCAGCGGGCTCGATGGGGACCGCAGCCGGTATCGCTGTCGGCCTGGCGGCGGGTGGCTGTGAGGCGGAGGTGCGGGCGGTGCGCGTCACCCCGCCGGATGTGGCCTCTCAGCAGGGCCTCGATTCGCTCATCGGCGAGGTGCAGGATCTCGTATGCGCGATGGATGGCTCGTGCGGCTGCACCGTTGAGATCGAACCGAAGGCGCGTTTGCTGGAAGGGTTCTACGGCGACGGATATGGAGAGCCTCTTAAGGCCGCCACCAAGGCGATTGGACTCGGCCGCACGGCCGGGCTGGTCCTTGACGCCACGTACACAGGACGGGCGTTCGCGGCGCTGATGGCGGATGCCGCCACAGGGGATCTCGCGGATGCCCGTGTGCTGTTCTGGAACACCTTCGATTCCCACGACTTCTCAGCCGCCACAGAAGGTCGAGATCCTGACTCGCTGCCGACGGCGTTCGGCGGGTACTTCGCGGACGGCGCCGGAGCGGCTCCCCGCACCTAGGCTGGTGACGCATCGATGCGGATAGCGGTGTTCACCGACACATATCTGCCCGAGGTCAACGGCGCGGTCACGAGCATCGATTCTCACTCCCGCCTACTCGGCGCCAGGGGCCATCAGGTGCTCATCATCTGCCCCAAGTACCGCAGACCGATCCTGCACGTTGTGCCGCACGTGCAGATCAAGCGCTACAGGAGTCTCAGCGTCTCATCGAACCGCGCGACACGTCTCGCGCTCCCGTCGATGGCCTCGGTCGCGGCGACGCTCCGGCGTTTCGACCCCGATATCGTGCATATCCACACACCCCTTTCGGTGGGCGTGGTGGGTCTTGCGACCGCCCGCATGATGCGGCTCCCGATAGTGGAGACCTATCACACGTACATCCCCGATTTCATGCAGTACGTGGAGCTGCACCGGCTGCTGCGCCTCGACAGTCTTCAGGATCGCATCGTCGACTCGCTGGTGTTCGAGCGGATGTTCGAGTCGGGCATGTTCCACACGCTCGCCTCCCTTATCAGCGGAGGAGACCGGGCGATCGAGGAGGTCGCGGTCGTTGCGGAGGACGTGCGGGGCGGACTCGAGCGCGATCAGTCTCCAGAGCTGTCGACACGCTTCGCCTGGCAGTTCACGCGAACCGTGTACAACCGCGCCGACCTGGTGCTCACGCCGTCGCTCACGCTGAAACGCGAGTTGGAGGAGCACGGTGTCACCGTTCCCGTGGAGTACCTCAGCAACGGTATCGACGACTCCACCGTGGCATCCAAGCTCTCCTACGCTCCCACGGGGCGGCTCCTGCATGCCGGGCGACTCGGGTTCGAGAAGAACGTCGACGTGGTGGTGGAGGCGTTCGCGCGGCTGTTGACGCAGCGTCCGGAGTACACGCTCGATATCGTGGGCGACGGTCCGGCCAAGGATCACATCGAACGGCTCTCCGCACGGCTCGGCGTTGGCGATCGCGTGCGGATGCGCGGCTTCATGGACCGTAGCGCCCTCGGCAGGATCTACCGGGACTACGATGCGTTCCTCACGGCGAGCACGATCGAGACGCAGGGGATCGTCCTGCTCGAGGCGATGGCGGCCGGGCTGCCCATCGTAGCTGTGCGTGCGCTCGCCGTGCCCGAGCTCGTGGGCGAGGGGAGGGCCGGCGTGCTGGTGCAGCCCGGTGACGTGGGCGGGTTCGCCGATGCGCTCGATGATGTGCTGGGCGACGAGACTCTTCGCTCGCGCATGGGAGCGGCGGGACAGGCCGACGTCAAGAAGCACGCGCTGCCTTCGATCGTCACACGTCTCGAGCAGATTTACGCCGAGGTCTCCGGAGGACGCTCCGGATAGTCGGGTGTGGCGGTCAGGTGTTCGTGACTCAGACGGCCGCCACGCTTATCGCGGCCACGGGGCAGAGTTCCACGCAGTCCTCGAGGTCGGGGTAGGTCTCGGCAGCCGGATCATCATCGATCACCATGGCGAGACCGTCCTCGCCCATCCGGAACACCTCCGGGCAGGTGTCTTCGCACAACCCACAACCGATGCACAGATCGCGGTCCACGATGGCCTTCACAGGACGCCTCCTTCCCGTGGCTGCTCCTTCACCACAGTGTGTGCCCTGTTCACGCTCCTACGACGCGTCCGGGCTGGAAACGATGTACTCCCATGTGGCCACGTCGAGCCACCGGTCGAACTTCCGGCCCACTTCGTGCATCGTTCCCACGTACGCGAAATCGAGCGCGCGCACCATCTCTATGCTCGGTGTGTTCTCGGTGCAGATCCGGGCGAGAAGGACGTGGATCTGTGCCGACTCGGCTCTCTCGATCAAGGCCGCGATGATAGAGCGGCCGATGCCACGCTTCCGGAACGCCTCATCCACGTACACCGACAGCTCGACCGTTGCGGCGTACGCCCGGCGTTCGGAATAGGGCGAGAGCGCGCCCCATCCGGCCACCACACCGTCCACCTCGCACACGAGCACCGGGTGCACCGGGGAGCGGGCTTTCAACCAGCGCTCACGGTCCTCGGCGCTGACCGGCTCGACATCGAAGCTGGCGGTGGTGGTGAGGACCGCGTGGCTGTAGATCGAGGCGATCGCGCCAGCGTCCGCGATGGTGGCGTCACGTATCAGCATCTATCCCATCCAATCCACGGCCGACGTGGGTATCCTACGGCAATGGACGCCCGGCGTCAGGTCGAGGAGAGCCG
>DSAI01000064.1 GCA_011372845.1 Actinomycetota bacterium | reverse complement strand
GCGTGGCCATCCGGGAACACGACAGAGGTGGTGGCAGCGAGTAGTACATCGTAACAATATACACCATGTACCTGGCAGGGTATGCTCAAATCACCATCTGCTATGCAGTTTGGTACCTTCTCTCTGCAGGTCCGCACTTAATGGAGGGGAACCGGCCGCCCTTGCGGGGACGGAAACCGAGTGGGGAGGGAGGTGCCAGACGATGTCATTCACAGCCGAACTGGTGCTTGCCGCGATCGCATGGATCAGCCTGCAGTACCTGATCCCCGGAGCCCTGTCCTACTACTTCCTGTGGCGAGACGAGATGCGGGCCGAGGCAGCTGACCCCGCCCACATCCATCCACGTCACCTCTTCACCGGCGCCTGAGACCCTTCTGAGCGCCGTTGGGGACGAGCCGGGCCGCACGTGCGGCCCGGCTCTCGTTTCTACCCCGTACTCCCCGGCCGGTCCGCACAAGCCGCCACGGTCACCGTGGAGGGAGGTGCGCGGGGGTGATAGAATCCACCACGCGCCCTCTTAGCTCAGGGGATAGAGCACAGGTTTCCTAAACCTGGTGTCGGAGGTTCGAATCCTCCAGGGGGCACCACGAGACTGCCCGGGGGGAGCGGCGCCAGCCGCTCCCCCCGCTGCTCATACCCTCCGAGCACGCCCCTACCGGCAGGAATCGCCTCCCCGCATGCGAATAACGGGGTGGTGAGGTATGCCTGCATCGAGGGGACCTGCTATGCCCACGAACGACGACCGACGCTGCTTCTCACACATCCGAGCACTCATGGCGGGTACCCGCGAAGGCATGATCGCCGTCGCGCCAGATCACACCGTACGTGTGCTCAACGAACCTGCGGCGGAGATGCTTGGCCTTGACCGGAAAGAGTGCGTTGGGGCGCCGTCGGACGTGCTGGGCGTACCTGAGTTCGTCCCGGCGCTCGAGGCCGCTGCTGTCGGCTGGGAGCTCATGAGCAGCACCTTCGAGCGAGCCGGGCACAGCTACTCGTTCACGGTCGCGCCCTATACCGAGGACGGCGGCGGCACGGGCACCGTGATCACCGTGCGTGACGACACCGAGCTCCTTGCGGTGCGCCGCCGCTCCGAGGCGATCCTGCTCAGCACCAGCGACGGCATGCTGGTGTTCGACGCCGAGGACCGTCTCACGTTCGTGAATCCCGCAGCGGAGAAGATCCTTGGGCGTGGGGCGGAGACCCTCGTGGGCCTCAAGACCGATACCTGGGAGGTGTTCGGCATCGCGCCCGACCCTGCAGGTCCCGTGCGGGAGACCGGCACCCAGGTGCGCGAGGTGCGCATGGAGGAGCCCGAGCACCGGATCGTGGACGTGCGGGTGGACCCCGTGTACGACGACCGGGAAAGCTACGTGGGGTCGGTGGCGACGATCCGCGACGTGACCAGCGAACGCGAAGCGATACAGATGAAGAACGAGTTCGTCTCCACGGTCTCCCACGAACTCCGCACGCCGCTCACGTCGATCAAGGGCTACATCGATCTTATCCTCGACGGCGAGGCCGGGGAGATCAACGAGATCCAGCAGGAGTTCCTGTCTATCGTGAAGGAGAACTCGGACCGGCTGGTAGAGCTCATCAACGACATGCTCGACATCTCCCGCATCGAGAGCGGGCGTATCGTGCTCAAGGTGCAACCACTCGACGTGGGGGAACGGATCGCGGGCGCGGTCAACACCTTCAAGGCCGTGACGGACCAGCAGGGCCGCACCATCCACGTGGATGTGCCGGACGACCTGCCGAAGGCCGCGGGCGATCCCGACCGCATCGGGCAGGTTCTGATCAACTTCGTCAGCAACGCCATCAAGTACTCGCCCGAAGGCGGGGACGTCCACATCAAAGCGAGCGTCGACGACGGATGCGTGAAGGTCGCCATCTCCGATGAGGGCATCGGCATCTCACCGGAGAACCAGGCGCGGCTCTTCACGAAGTTCTACCGCGTTGACTCCTCGCTCACCCGCGAGATCGGGGGGACCGGTCTGGGACTCTCGATATGCAAGAGCATCATCGAACTCCTCGGCGGACAGGTAGGCGTGGACAGCGAGGAAGGTGAGGGATCGACGTTCTGGTTCACGCTCCCCTTCGCGTCGGACAGGCACGTGCGCACTCCGTCGCTCGAAAGCCCGCTCGGCTCTCCGGGCGGGCGCGTGCTGGTGGTGGATGACTGCAAGGACGTGGCGAATCTGATCGCCACCTACCTCTCCCATCGAGGCTACGAAGTCGTGAAGGCGTACAACGCCAAGGAAGCGTGGGAGTACGCGGTGGAGTTCGAGCCGCGTGTCATCACGCTCGACGTGATGGTGGAAGAAGGCGCCGGCTTCCGGCTTCTGGAAGAGCTCAAGGCTGATCCCAGGACGAAGGACATCCCCGTCGTCGTCCTGTCGATCATCTGCGACGAGGCCAAGAGCGCCCGCTCAGGCGCGACCGACTACCTTGAGAAGCCTATCGACAAGGCGCGCCTGATGGACATGATCGACACGCTCGTCGGGTCCATCTCATCGCCGCTGGTGCTCGTCACCGATGACGACCGGAACATCGTCGACCTGCTGACACGCACGCTCAAGCAGCGCGGATACGCGGTGATGGGCGCATACAACGGCAAGGAGGCCATGGCCGCCGTTGCACGTCGTCGGCCCGACGCGATACTGCTCGATCTCCGTATGCCGGTGATGGACGGCTACGAGGTGCTCCAGGCGCTGAAGAACGACCCCGATACTGCGGACATCCCCGTGGTCATCATGTCGGCGTTCCAACCGGACCGGGAGCGTGAGAACGTTCTGGAGTTGGCTTCGGATCTGGTAGGCAAGCCGTTCGATGTCGAGGACTTCATATCGCACATCGAGTCTGTGATAGTCAGAGAAGAGAGTG
>DSAI01000039.1 GCA_011372845.1 Actinomycetota bacterium | reverse complement strand
TCATAGCGCTTTCCCTCTCGCTTGCCGGTTGCGCCGGTGCAGAGACGACCGACGACGGTCCCACCAGGCTCGATGACGTGCAGGTGTTCGAGTACGAGGGCGAGCGCCTCGACTCGCCCGACGACTTCCGCGAGAACTCGATTGCCGGCCCCCAGGACGTGGACATCGACGAGTACCGTCTGCGCGTGACCGGCCTGGTGGACGACCCTGCCGAGTACACCTACTCGGAGGTGACGAGCGACTTCCCCGGCTACGAGAAGGTCGTGCAGCTCGACTGCGTGGAGGGGTGGAGTGCACGGGTGCTCTGGGGCGGGGTGCTGGTGCGTGACCTCCTGGATGCGTCCGGCGTACAGGAGGGCGCGAGAAGCGTGGTGTTCTCGGCGGTGGACGGCTATACCACGTCGTTCCCGGTGGAGTACTTCTACGACAACGACATCCTGCTTGCCCATTCGATGAACGATGAGGCCCTGCGTCCGCCGGGGCTTCCCTTTCCAGGTGGTGGCCGAGGAGAAGTGGGGCTACAAGTGGTGCAAGTGGGTCGAGACCATCGAGCTGGTGGCCGATGAGGACCCGGGCGGCTACTGGGAGGACCGCGGCTACGCCAACGACGGCGACCGTGGCGAATCGTTCTTCGGCAACTGAGCGAGGAGGCGTGTGATGCTCAAGGAGTTCAAGGAGTTCGCGATCAAGGGCAACATGGTCGACCTGGCGATCGGCGTCATCATCGGCGGAGCGTTCGGCGCCGTGGTCAGCTCGCTCGTGAACGACCTGGTGATGCCGCTCGTGGGCGCCCTGCTCGGCGGTACCGACTTCACCAACATGTTCTGGGTGGTCACCGAGGGAGCCACCCCCGGGCCGTACGCCACGCTCGCAGCCGCTACGGAGGCGGGCGCTGCCACGTTCAACTACGGCGTGTTCGTCAACACGGTCATCAACTTCCTGATCATCGCCTGGGCGATCTTCTTTGTGGTGAAAGCCATGAACAACATGCGTAAGAAGGAAGAGGCCGAGGAATCGGTCACCATCAAGGAGTGTCCGTACTGCAAGAGCCAGATCGCCCTCGACGCCACCCGGTGTCCATCTTGCACGAGCGAGCTCTAGCCGCGGATCAGTCCTCCAGCAGCCTCCGCACCACAGCGTTGAAGTCGGCGGCGGGCGCCCCTTCGCGTTCCGCCCGCCAGGCGTCGATCACGGCCCTGCCGACCGGCTCGAAGAAGCCGGTCAGGTAGCGCTCGTAGGCGTCTTCGTCGTAGGTGACGGATCCATCGAAGTTGACGTAGTTGCCCGAGAGCTGACAGCCGAGTTGGTCCTGCTCCTGCTCCCACGCGTGACCGGTGAGATCGGCGACCTCGGTACCGGACAGACCGCGTATGGGTTGCAGGAGCCGTACGCCGGCGTGTGCGAGCACACGGATGGCGCCGTCGATGCTGTGCGGTGTCTGCGAGAGCTTGATGCGCCCGTCGTGGGTGTCCCGCTCGCCGGCGATCACCGGCGCATCGTCGTGTGACCATGAGAGCGGGACACGGAGCAGGTGCAGGTAGAGGTGGCAGGCCAGACATGGCGAGAACGTCACGCCGAAGCGCCGTGTCAACTCGGCCGCAGGACGGGCGTTCATCGCCGACCAGAGAGCCGGATCGGAAAGCGCCACGGGTTCGTGCACCACGGTACCCGGGGGCACGAGGGATCTCAGTATCGACACCGCGCGCCCAGGCGCCTCGCGGTCTCCGGTCTCGGTTCCGGTGAAGGCAACGGTGGGCATCAACTCGCGGAAGCCGTGCTCGCGGGTCGCCGCCACGGCCGCGGCCACGCTGTCGCGTCCGGCGATCTCCACGATGGCAAGCGGTGTGTCCATACACAGAGTGTACCCGAGCCGCCTGCGCGGTGTGCGTGAGGATACACGGCTCTGAGCAGCGGGTATGGTAGGGTTGAAGCGCGGATGCACCCGGAGGGGACCTCGAGGAACCGGGTGTTGTGCCGTCTGATCGTCCCCGGATCCAACATGGACCGCCTGATACTCGTTTCCAACCGCCTGCCGGTCAGCATCGACCACGACGAGGAGCGTGGATTCACGTTCACGCCCAGCGTCGGCGGGCTGGCGACCGGACTCAGCTCGTTTCACGCCGACCACGAAAGCCGCTGGGTCGGTTGGGCCGATGTCGATGGGGCGGAACTCGGCGATGCCGGCATCGAACACGTGCGCGACACGCTCGACCGGGAGCACGGCTGCACTCCGGTCTTCCTGAGCGCCGAGGACGCCGCGGGCTTCTACGAGGGCTTCTCCAACAGCACGATCTGGCCGCTGTTCCACCACTTCACCCAGTACGCCGAGTTCGACAGTGCCACGTGGGAGAGCTACGTGAAGGTGAACCGGACCTTCTGCGACGCCGTGCTGGCGGTGGCCCGGCCCGGAGACACCATCTGGGTGCAGGACTATCAACTGATGCTCTTGCCCGCGATGCTACGCGAGCGGATGCCCGGGGTGCGGATAGGGTGGTTCCTGCACATCCCCTTCCCGAGCTTCGAGATATTCCGCATGCTTCCGTGGCGGCGCGAGGTGCTCGAGGGGCTGCTCGGCGCCGACCTCATCGGCTTCCACACTTACGACTACGCCCGGCACTTCTTCGGCAGTTGCCGACGCTTGCTGGGGCTCGAGGAGCAGATGGGGCGGATGCTCGTGGACGGCCGCCTGGTGTTGGTGGACGCGTTCCCGATGGGGATCGACTACGAGCGCTATCGCGACGCGGCGCGGACACCCGAGGCACGGGCCGAGGCGGAGCGGATCGGCATGCGAACCGGGGACGGCAGCGTGGTTCTCTCGATCGACCGGCTGGACTACTCGAAGGGCATCCCCGGACGTCTGCGCGCCTTCGGGGCGTTCCTTGAGCGGTA
>DSAI01000099.1 GCA_011372845.1 Actinomycetota bacterium | reverse complement strand
ACGACGTCGCCGTGGCCTTTCTGTATGCATGGCGGAGAAGGGGGCGGCATGACCGGAGTGGTGAAGGCGTCTCACAGGCTCGAGCCCGGGGTGCGGGACGGGCTTCCCGCAGGTCTTCTGGAGGCGGTCGACTTCCACGGTCACCTGTGCCCCGGATTGACCATCGGTTACCGGGCGGCATCCATCGCGATGGAGCGTCTCGGCGTGACCCGCGGCTCGGATGAGGAGCTCGTGGGCATCGTGGAGACTGACGCGTGTGGCATCGATGCATTCCAGTACCTCACCGGCTGCACGCTCGGCAAGGGCAATCTCATCTTCCGCGACCGTGGCAAGCAGGTGTTCACGCTCGTCCGGCGCCACGATGGCGCGGGGGTGCGTGTCGCGCTTCGGGGTGACGCGCTCGGCGCCGATCCCGAGCGGGCACGCCTCAAAGCGCGGGTGATGTCGGGCGAGGCCACGAGCGACGAGCGGGCCGAACACCAGCGGGGCAGCATCGACCGGGTCTTCGAGCTGCTGGCGCTGCCCTCCGAGCGGTTCGGGAGCGTCAGCGATGTGCGGGTGGATCTGCCGCCGAAGGCCGGGTTGTTCCCCTCGGTCACCTGCGCGGTGTGCGGGGAGGCGGTCATGGAGCCGCGTGCCCGCGTGCGGGGCGGCGCGCCGTGCTGCATCCCGTGTGCCACACGGTACGGCCGGGGTTGGGAAATCAACGTCTAGCGCGCTGTAAGCGCGCCGTCCGAGGGGAGACGCACGTGAGGAAGTCAATCAGGGTAGCGGTTGCCGGCGTGTTGACGCTCGCGCTGATGTTCGGTCTGTCGATCTCGGCGGGATGCGCCGCCGACGCAGAGGCGCCGCAGGATGCTGTGCCAGCTGCCGGGGAGCCTGCGGAGCGCACCGTCACCGACCTTGCCGGGCGCGAGGTGCGGATTCCTGCCGAGGTGGACCGCGTTGCGGCGATCGGGTCCGGCGCGCTGCGTCTCGTGGTGTACGCGGGCGGCGCCGATCGCGTTGTGGGTATCGAGGAGTTCGAGACGCGTCCGCCCGTAGCGCGTCCGTACACGTTGGCGAATCCGGGGCTCCTCGAGTTGCCGGTGATCGGCGCGGGCGGTCCCGATTCCACGCCCGATGCCGAGCGGCTGCTCGCAGCCGCGCCGGACGTGATCTTCGTGAACCAGATCGCCGATGCCGAGGGCGCCGAGAAGCTCGAAGCATCAACCGGCATCCCCGTGGTGGTCGTGAGCTACGGCAGCCTCGGCACGCTCGATGAGCCGTTCTTCGTGTCGATGGAACTCGTGGGCCAGGTCCTCGGAACCGACGAGCGCTCCGCAGAGGTGGTCACCTACGTGCGCGATGCGCTTGAGGATCTTGCGGCACGCACGGCCGACGTTCCGGACGTCGGCAAGGCCACCGCCTACGTTGGCGCCCTCGGCTTCAAGGGCGCGCGCGGGATGGAGAGCACGCAGCCGAAGTACCTGCCGCTCGCTGCGATCGGCGCGCTGAACGTTGCGGGGTCCGTGGAGCAGACCAGCGCGGTGATGATCGACCGGGAGCAGCTCGTGGCGTGGGAACCCGATCACATCTTCCTCGACCTCGGCGGACTCTCGCTGGTGCGCGAGGACGTGCGGGCCGACCGCGGATTCTACGAGGGGCTTACGGCCGTGAGCGAGGGCCGCGTGTACGCGCAGCTGCCGTTCAACAACTACTCCACCAACGTTGAGGTGGCGCTCGCCGACGCGTACTACGCCGGGACCGTGCTCTTCCCCGAC
The DNA here is from genome assembly GCA_011372845.1 of Actinomycetota bacterium. Classification (GTDB taxonomy): domain Bacteria; phylum Actinomycetota; class Coriobacteriia; order Anaerosomatales; family Anaerosomataceae; genus Anaerosoma. The sequence continues at coordinate 1,132 of DSAI01000099.1, read as the reverse complement.
CGCTTCGCCGATATCGATCCGGCCGCCAAGGCCGACGAGATCGCCACAGTGCTCGCCGGGGAACCGGTCTACGACCGCCTGGTCGCCATCTACGGACAGGGCTTTGGCGCCATCGACCTTCTCGGCGGGGAGTGAGCGTGTCACACGAACACGACTACAAGCTCCGGTACGCCGCCTACACCAGGCGGAAGGTGGCGGTGACTACCGGCCTGGCACTCGCGGTGGTGCTGGCGGCGGTGTACGCGGTGTACGCCGGCTCATCGGGCCTTTCCCTGTCCGAGGTGCTCCGAGCTCTGGCCGGCACGGGTGACGAGGCCACCTCACTCATCGTGTGGAACATCAGGATGCCGCGGGTGGTCGCGGCCTTGGTGGCCGGCATCGGGCTTGCGGTCTCCGGAGCGGTGATGCAGGGGGTGCTCCGCAACCCGCTCGCCTCGCCGTTCACGCTCGGTGTCTCCCAGGGCGCGGCCTTCGGCGCAGCGCTCGCGATCATCGGTTTCGGCGCCGGAGCCTCGGGCACGGCGGCGGCAGACGCGGTACGGATCTCCAACGTATGGTCGGTGGCGGGATTCGCCTTCGTCGGCGCGATGGCCGCCACGCTGGCCGTGCTGGCGATCTCCCGCACGCGGGGAGCCACGCCTGAGACGATCGTGCTCGCCGGTGTGGCGCTCGGTTCGCTCTTCTCGGCGGCCACAGCACTCATGCAGTACTTCGCCGAGGATACCCAGGTGGCGGCCGTGGTCTTCTGGACGTTCGGTGATCTCGGACGGGCCGCCTGGCGCGACGTGGGTCTGATGGCGGTCGTCGTGGGCGTGTGCGTCACGTACTTCTTCTGGCACCGCTGGGACTACAACGCGCTCGAGACCGGCGCCGAGTCTGCGCACGGGCTCGGCGTGCACGTGGAGCGCGTACGACTGCTCGGTATGCTCGCCGCGTCCTTCGCCACGGCGGCGATAGTCGCGTTCCTCGGCATCATCGGGTTCATCGGCCTGGTGGGGCCGCACCTCGTGCGCCGCGTGATGGGGAGCGACCACCGCTTCCTGCTTCCCGCGTCGGCGGCGGCCGGGGCGCTCCTGCTGCTCGTGGCCGACACCGTGGGCCGCACGCTCATCTCGCCGGTGGTCCTGCCGGT
>DSAI01000218.1 GCA_011372845.1 Actinomycetota bacterium | reverse complement strand
GGGGGTATCAGGATCCACGGCACCAGCATCGACTCCTCGATCGGCACCGCGGCATCACACGGGTGCATGCGGATGCACCGCTGGGACATCGAGGAACTCTATGAGCGCGTGGAAGTGGGCACCCCGGTCTACGTGGTGCGATAGAAGCTCGACCGGTCCGATCAGGATCCGGCGCAGACCTCGCTGACCGCCTCCAGGGCGCGGTCCACATCGTCCTCGGTCAGGCTCCAGCCGAGCCCGAACCGCACGGCGCCCGTCTCGAGCGTGCCGGTCATGCCATGTGTCCACGGGCTGCAGTGCAGGCCCGCGCGGACCGCGATACCGTACCGACGGTCCAGCGAGAACGCGATCTCATCCGGCGGGATCCTGTCGTGGGTCATGCTTACGACGGGGGCCCGCGGCACGTCGATCGCGGGTCCAAGCACCCTGACGCCCGGGATGCCGAGCAACCCTTCATGCAGCCGGCGACTGAGCGAGCGCTCGCGCCGCTCGATCTCAGCGCCGTGCTCAAGCAGATACCTCGCCGCAGCGCCGAGACCTGCCGCCCCTGGTGTGTTCCCCGTACCGGCCTCGTACCGGTCGGGACGGATATCGGGCTGGGCGGGCTCCTCAGAGGGACCGCCTCCGCCGCCCTGCACGAGCTCCACCGGGGAGAGACCCGGCGCCAGGTACAGGACGCCGACGCCCTGAGGGCCGAGCAAGCCCTTGTGGCCCGAGCACGCGTACGCGTCCACGCCGAGCGTGGCGAGATCGAGCGGCAGATGACCGGCAGCCTGCGCGCCGTCGACCACCATCACGGCGCCGTGCTCGTGCGCGATATCAGCGAGATCCGCCACCGGCTGGATGGCCCCCGTGACGTTGGACGCATGCTGACAGATCACCATGCGTGTGGCCGACGCCGCCACCGCGCGCTCAACGGCATCGGCGTCGATATGTCCTTCGCTGTCGGCTTGCACCCGCGCCACCTTCACGCCGCGGGCGGCAAGGACGTGCAGCGGTCGCACCACGGCGTTGTGTTCGAGCGCCGAGACGACGACCCGGTCGCCGCGCCTGAGCGTCCCCTTGAGAACGAGGTTGAGCGCGAAGGTGCAGCCTGGCGTGAACACGAGGTCCCTGGCGTCAGGGACGCCGAGAAGCCGGGCGACGTCACCCCGGGCACGCGTCACCGCATGCTCAGCTGCCAGCGCCAGTGAGTGAGCGCCCCTCCCCGGGTTCCCCCCGGCCTCCAGAAGAGCCTCCTGCATGGCCCCGGCCACCCCGGGAGGTTTGGGCCACGAGGTCGCCGAGTGGTCGAAGTAGAGGATCGGCTGCGGGCACATGACCTAGCCGTGTCCTCCCCCGGCCATCATCTCCACGGCATGCTCGATAACGCCCTCCACGAAACCGAACGACTCCCGCACCGCCTTCTGCGATCCGGGCATGTTCACGATCAGCGTGGCGCCCCGCTGGCCGGCCGTGCCACGGGAGATCATCGCGCGGTCGGTGATCTTCAGGCTCTCCGAGCGGATCACGTCGCCGATACCCGGCACCTCACGATCACAGACCGCGAGCGTCGTCTCAGGCAGCACGTCACGAGGACCCAAGCCCGTGCCGCCGGTGGTGAAGACGACGTCGCAGCACGTTTCGTCGGCCATCTCCACGAGCGCGGCGGCGATGGCGTCGCGATCGTCGGGCAGCAACCGGTAGTCGACGACCGTCCAACCGCGGGCCTCGGAGAGCTCCTTGAGCGCGGCACCCGAGGTGTCCTCGGCCTCCCCGGCGGACCGGGTGTCCGATGATGTCAGAACCCCGATACGCAGATCGGCCATCAGGCACCCTCCCCGATCACGACGACCTCGTCACCCACCGACACGCGTCCACCCTCCAGGACGATTGCGAAGATCCCCTCCTTGGGCATCACGCAGTCACCCGCCTGGTAGTAGATGGCGCACTTGGTGTGGCACTCCTTGCCGATCTGGCTCACCTCGTGGAGCGTGCCCCCCACACGGACCCTGGTGCCCACAGGCAGTGACACGAGGTCGATGCCGCTCGTGGTGATGTTCTCGGCGAAGTCGCCCGCATCCACGTCCAGCCCCTTTGCCTGCATCTTCGCGATCGATTCTTCTGCGAGCAGACTCACCTGCCGGTGCCAGTCTCCCGCATGCGCGTCCCCTTCGAAGCCGCTGCCCACAACGAGCGTACCGCACGTGCCGGGCGTCTTGCGAACGGTCTTCCTGGCCGAGAGGTTCACCGATGTGACGGTCGCCGCCATGTGTCAGTCCTCCTTGTGAGCAGGGCTGGCGCCTTCGCGGAGCCAGTGCCCCGATGCGCCGCCCGACTTCTCGAGCAAGCGCACATGAGCGATCTCCATGCCACGATCGACCGCTTTGCACATGTCGTACAGGGCGAGCGCAGCGGTCGTTGCCGCCGTGAGCGCCTCCATCTCGATGCCGGTCTTGCCGTCTGTGGTGCACGTGGCGACGATGTGCACCCCGGCCTCCACCGGCTCGAGGTCCACCGCCACGCTCGTGATCGGCAGCGGATGGCAAAGCGGGATGAGGTCCGGCGTACGCTTGGCCGCCTGGATACCGGCGATGCGGGCCACGGCGAAGACGTCTCCCTTGGGCGCCCGGCCCTCCACGATCATCGCGAGGGTCTCGGGCCGCATCCGGATCATCGCCTCGGCCGAAGCCTGGCGATGCGTCACCGGCTTGGACCCCACATCCACCATGCGTGCGGAACCGTGTTCGTCGAGATGGGTGAGCTCATCACCGGATGCCATCTCAGCCTCCGATCTCTGACATATGGCGGACGGTGCCCAGTTGCTGGTTGTGACTCTCCGGCTTCTCGGCGAGCGCCCTGTGGATCAACGCCCGGACGTCCTCGTCGGAGCCACCGCGCAGCACGCTTCGGACGTCGAT
>DSAI01000181.1 GCA_011372845.1 Actinomycetota bacterium | reverse complement strand
GTCGCCCTCCACCACCCACCAGGGACATTCTCTGATGTCGGTGTACTTGAACATCTCGTCCTTGGCGCGCGAGAAATCCTCCCAGCGGTCGCGGCCCTTGAGGTCGGTGTCCGAGAACTTCCACCGCTTGAGCGGATCGTCGATGCGTTCCTGGAAGCGACGGTCCTGCTCCTCATCGGAAATGGAGAACCAGTACTTGATCACGATGATGCCGGAGCGGACCAGCATGCGTTCGAACTCCGGGCAGTCCCGGAAGAACTCCTGCACCTGTTCCTCGGTGCACCAGCCCATAACGCGCTCCACGCCCGGCCTGTTGTACCAGGACCGGTCGAACAGCACGATCTCGCCCGCGGCGGGGAGGTGCGGCGTGTAGCGCTGGAAGTACCACTGGGTGGTCTCGCGCTCCGTGGGCACCGGAAGCGCGACCACCCGGCAGATGCGCGGGTTCAGCACTTGCGTGATGCGCTTGATGGCGCCGCCCTTGCCGGCCGCGTCACGTCCCTCGAAGACCACCACCACGCGCAGGCCCTCGCGCTTCACCCACTCCTGGAGCTTCACCAGCTCGATCTGCAGCTTCTCGAGTTCTCGGTTGTAGGTCTTCTTGTCGAGCTTGCCCGTGCCCTTCCCGTCGGTGGTCGCCGCACGAGACGATGTCTTCTTCTTGCTCATCGCTACCCCTTGCCCTTGCCGCGCTTGCGCTTCTGTGGCGTGCCCTTCTTCCCCCGTTTCGACGATACGCTCTTGCGTATCCCGAGCAGGGCTTCCTGGGCGTGCACCGGCTTGCCCTCGGCAGATACGCGCTCATACGTCCCGTCGGACATCATGACCCGCCGCTTCACGTTGTCGGCCAGGTACACCCCCAGGATCTCGTCGCGCAGGCGCGCGACGAGCCGGGCGTCGCGCACCGGGGCCAGGACCTCCACCCGCCGGTCGAGGTTCCTCGGCATGAGGTCGGCGCTGCCGATGTACACGTCGGGCTTGCCGTCGTTGCCGAACCAGTAGATCCGGCTGTGCTCGAGGAACCGGCCGACGATGCTCGTGACACGGATGCTGTCGCTCACGCCGGGCACGCCGGGACGCAGACAGCACACGCCGCGCACCATGAGGTCGATACTGACCCCCGCCTGAGACGCCTCGTAGAGCAGCGCGATCATCCGCTGGTCCACCAGCGAGTTCATCTTGAACACGAGCTCACCGCGACGACCTGCCCGTGCGTGGTCCATCTCGCGACGGATGAGCGTCGCGACGCCCTCGCGCAGATCGACCGGAGCCACAAGGAAGCGCCGGTAGTGGCTGGTCCGCACGTAGCCGGTGACGAGGTTGAACAGGGCGGAGGCGTCTTCGCCCATCTTGTCGTCGCAGGTGAGCAGGCCGAGGTCTGTGTAGAGCGTGGCCGTGACCGGGTTGTAGTTGCCGGTGCCGATGTGCACGTACCGGCGGATGCGGCCGCTCTCCCGCCGCACCACGAGCGCCACCTTGCTGTGCGTCTTGAGGCCCACGAGTCCATACACGACGTGCACGCCCGCCGCCTCGAGCGCTCTGGCCCACTCGATGTTGCTTTCCTCATCGAACCGCGCCTTGAGCTCCACCAGGCAGGCGACCTCTTTGCCCTCGATCGCGGCCTCCATGAGCGCCTCGACGATCGGTGAGTTCCTTCCCACCCGGTAGAGGGTCGTCTTGATCGCGAGCACGTCGGGATCATGCGCAGCCTGCCGGATCAGCGCCACAACCGGCTCGAACGACTCGAAGGGGTGGTGCAACAGGATGTCGCGCTCCCGGATCATGGTGAAGATGTCGGTCTCGGATCCGGGCTCCACCGGCACGGTCACCGCCGGAACGAACGGAGCGTACTTGAGGTCGGGACGGTCTATCTCGGCGAGGGCGAAGAGGTCGCTCATGCCCAGCGGCGGCTCGATCGTGAGCACGTCCGCAGGGTCCATGTCGAGGTTCTCCACCAGGATGTCCCTGATGTGGTCGGGCATCGTGGGCTCCACGGTCATCCGCACCACGGAGCCGAAGCGTCGCTGCCGGATGCCCTGCTCGATCGTCTCGAGCAGATCGTCGGCTTCGAGTTCCTGGATCACCATCTCGGCGTCGCGCGTGATGCGGAAGGGGTGCGCCTCAACCACTTCGTAGCCGGGGAACAGCGCCCCCGCGTGCGCGATGACGAGTTGCTCCAGCCAAACGAACGCGTGCTGCCGGCTGTCCCCGCCGCCGTCCGAGACACGAACGAACCGCGGCAGCGCCTTCGGCACCTTCACGCGGGCGAACCGCTCCTCGCCATCCGGCCCCTTCACCACGATGGCGATGTTCATGCTCAGGTTTGAGATGTGCGGGAACGGCCGTCCCGGATCGAACGCCAGCGGTGTGAGCACAGGGAACACGTCGGTGGCGAAGTACTCGTCGGCGACGACGCGCTCCTGTTCATCGAGCTCGTCATAGCCGAGCATGCGTATCCCGGCGTCGGTGAGCTCGGAAGCAAGACCCCTGAAGCACTCCCTCGCCTGGGCCAACATGCCCGGGACGCGGTCCCGTACGGCAGCGAGCTGCTCGGCCGCGGTGAGGCCGTCGTCGGAGAGTCCGCCCACCCCAGCCGCCACCTGCTGCTTGAGTCCGGCGACCCGGACCATGTAGAACTCGGACATGTTGGAGCTGAAGATCGCGAGGTACTTGGCGCGCTCGAGCAGAGGGTTGGCGGTGTCCAGGGCCTCCTCCAGCACGCGCTCCTGGAAGCGGAGCAGCGCCAGTTCACGATTGATGTACAGCACCGGGTCGTCGAGCCGAGGTGTCGTGTCCTCTGCCATGCGCTCCCCCTTTCCAACGATGGAGCTCCCTTTCCAGTGTATTCCTCTTCGGCGGGTCGCGATGCGCCGCTTCGAGGCGACAGGACACCCCTAGTGCGACGCCTCG
>DSAI01000073.1 GCA_011372845.1 Actinomycetota bacterium | reverse complement strand
TGATGTACACGTGGAAGACGGTCCCATCTCATGTTGAAGTACGTGGTACGACGCATATTCCAGATGATCCCGGTGTTTCTCGGCGTCACCCTCATCCTCTTCGTACTCCGCATCCCCGGCCTGCTTCCGGGTGATCCGATCCAGCTGATCGTCGGCGAGAAGCCGCTGACGCCGGCGCTCAGGGCCCAGATCGAAGAGAAGAACCATCTCAACGAACCGGTGCACATCCAGTACGCCTACTACGTGAGCGGCATCGCGCAGGGTGACCTCGGCGAGTCCTACCAGAAGGGCCGTCCGGTCACCGATATCCTGTTCGACAAGTTCCCCAACACGTTCCGTCTCGCGCTTGCCGGCATCATCGTGGAGATCGTGATCGGCATCAGCGCCGGTATCATCTCAGCGATACGCCAATACTCGTTCTGGGACGTCCTGGTCACCTTATCGACGTCCATACTGGTGTCCGTACCGGTCTTCTGGCTCGGACTCTTGCTGCAGATGTTCTTCGGCATCCGGCTGAAGGAGTGGACCGGAGGGGCGGTGTTCCTGCCGATCTCAGGCATGGGTAACCCGCCCGATTTCGTCCACCTCGTCCTCCCCGCGATAACACTGGCTTCCGTCTCCACCGCATACGTGGCGCGCATCATGCGTTCGCAGATGCTTGAGGCGATGGGCCAAGACTATATACGTACCGCGATGGCCAAGGGCCTCACCGAGCGTGCAGTCGTCTTCAAGCACGCGCTCAAGAACGCGCTCATCCCGGTCGTCACCTACATCGGCATCGATCTCGGTGTCCTGATGAGCGGCGCCATCCTCACCGAGACCGTGTTCTCGTGGCCGGGCGTCGGCCGTGAGATCTACCTTGCGGTCATGCAGCGCGACTGGCCCGTGGTGATGGGTGGCGTCATCGTGATCGTGCTGATCGTGATGTTCATCAACCTGTTGGTGGACATCAGCTACGCCCTGCTCGACCCGCGGATCCGATATGGAGGTGCGGCCGAATGAGCGCCAGACGACGCAAGCCCGGCTTCCCCCCAGACGCGGATCCCGATTCCCCCAAGGCTGCATACCGCGGTGGACCGGACGGCGAGCAGACGGGGGGATTGTCCGACTATGTCGGCGACGACCTGGCGAACCGTCCGGAGCGTACCCTGTGGGGTGACGCCTGGATCCGCCTTCGCAAGAACAAGCTGGCGATTATCGGTCTCGTTTGGATCCTGATCGTCGTGACGCTGACGCTCTCGGCCGACTTCTGGGTGCCACAGAACTTCGCGTCGCCCACGTCCACCGACGCCGGGAGCCTTGAGGCCCCGTCGGCGGTCCACCCGTTCGGTACCGACCGCATCGGTCGCGACGTCTTCTCCCGGGTGGTCTACGGTGCTCGCGTCTCGCTCGCCGTGGGCGTGCTGGCCGTGGGCATCTCGCTCGTGATCGGTCTGCTGATGGGCGCGCTCTCAGGCTACTACGGCGGCCTTGTGGACACGCTCGTGATGCGTACTGCTGACATCTTCTTCGCGTTCCCGTACACGCTCTTCGCGATCGCGTTGCTGGCGGTCCTGGGGCCGAGCTACCACAACGTGTTCATCGCCATAGGTATCCTCGGCTGGCCATCGGTCGCCCGCGTCTTCCGCAGTTCGATCCTCTCCGTGAAGGAGAACGAGTATGTGGACGCCGCGCGTGCCATGGGCGCCTCCGACCAGCGGATTATCTTCCGCCACATCATGCCCAACGCCGTCGCCCCGATCATCGTCTACGGGACCATGAGTATCGGCGGCGCCATCATCGCCGAGGCGGCGCTGTCGTTCCTCGGCATGGGCGTGCAGCCCCCCACACCGTCGTGGGGCGCCATGCTATCTGAGGCCAAGGCGCTGATGGTGGCCGCACCGTGGCTCACCATCTGGCCGGGCTTCGCCATCCTGACCACCGTGCTCGCGTTCGTGCTCATGGGCGACGGGCTGCGCGATGCGCTCGATGTGAAGATGAAGGACTGACGACATGGCCCTGCTCGAAGTCACGAACCTCAAGACACACTTCACCACGCGGGACGGCGTGGTGCGGGCGGTCGACGGGGTCACGTTCGAAGTGAAAGAGGGGCACACCCTTGCGATCGTGGGCGAGTCCGGTTCAGGGAAGTCGGTAACCGCGCTCTCGCTGATGCGGTTGATCCCCGATCCGCCCGGCAAGATCGTCGACGGGCGGATCACATTCCGTGGTGAGAGCGTGCTGGGCATGAACGACAGTGCGGTGCGCTCCATGCGCGGGGACCGGATCGCGATGATCTTCCAGGATTCGATGACCTCGCTCAACCCCGTGTTCAGAGTCGGCTACCAGATCGGCGAGGCACTCCGCATCCACAAGGGTATGACGCGCAAGGAAGCCCATGCGCGCGCCGTGGAGATGCTCGACCTCGTGGGTATCCCCAATCCGGCGCAGCGCGCGCGGGACTATCCCCATCAGTTCTCGGGCGGCATGCGCCAGCGCGCCATGATCGCGATGGCGCTCGCGTGCGACCCGGACATCCTCATCGCCGACGAGCCCACCACGGCGCTCGACGTCACGATCCAGGCGCAGATCCTGGAGCTCATGATCGAGCTCCAGCAGCGCCAGGGCACCGCGATCATCATGATCACCCACGACCTTGGCGTCGTGGCCGACATGGCCAACGACGTGATGGTGATGTATGCGGGCAAGCAGGTGGAGTACGGCAAGGCCGACGAGGTCTTCTATCGACCCCTGCATCCGTACACCTGGGGGTTGCTGGCGAGCCTCCCGCGGCACGACGTCGACGAGAAAGGGACGCTGCTTCCCATCGAGGGCCAGCCCCCGAGCTTGATCGACGTTCCGCCGGGCTGCGCGTTCCACCCCCGGTGTCCGTACGCACAGGAACGCTGCAAGCGCGAGATACCGGAGCTGCG
>DSAI01000109.1 GCA_011372845.1 Actinomycetota bacterium | reverse complement strand
CCTGCGATGCGCAAGGGTACACTAACGGTTCGTCATCATATCCAACGAGGAGGCGGTTTCATGCGCCCCGAGTCATTCGAGTTCTTCAAGACCCTCATCGAGTCGCCGTCGCCTTCGGGCTACGAGCAGCCGGCCGCAAAGGTGTTCCGCGAGTACGTCACACCTCTGGCCGACGAGGTCACCACCGACGTGATGGGCTCGGTACACGCGCTGCTCAAGGGCACGGGCGACGGCCCCAGCGTGATGCTCGCCGGCCACATCGATGAGATCGGGTTCATGGTCACCTACATCACCGACGACGGCTTCTGCGCGTTCGCCCCCATCGGCGGACACGACCCGCAGATCCTGCCCGGTATGCGGGTGGATGTCCACGCCAGGGACGGCGTGCTCCGCGGTGTGCTCGGCCGTCTCCCGATCCATCTGCTGGAAGACGAGGACCGCAAGAAGGTCGTCAAGATCGACCGGATGTTCATCGACCTCGGCATGAGCGGCGACGAGGTGAAGAAGAAGGTGCGCGTGGGCGACCCGGTGACCTACGGTGTCGGCCTCGAGACCTTTGGCGAAGGCATGGCGGTCTCGCGGGCGTTCGACGACAAGATGGGCGCCTGGATATGCGCCGAGGCGCTGCGCCTCGTGAAGGAGGGCGGCGGCGCTGCCGGCGACCTTGTGGCGGCCGGCACGGTGCAGGAGGAGATCGGCCTGCGCGGCGGCACCACCTCGGCGTACAGTCTCGATCCTGTTGTGGGTGTCGCCGTTGAGGTCACCCACGCCACCGACTATCTGGACGTGGACAAGCGCAAGTTCGGCGAGGTGAAGTGCGGCGGCGGTCCCGTGATCTCCCGTGGCGCCAACATCAATCCGCGGGTGTTCGAGCTCTTGTGTGAGGCCGCCGAGGCCGAAGGCATCCCGTACCAGGTGGAAGGCGCGCCGCGCGGCACTGGTACCGATGCGAACGCGATCCAGCTCTCGCGCGGGGGTAAGGCGGCCGCGCTCGTGAGCGTGGCGCTCCGCTACATGCACACGCCCACCGAGGTGCTCGCGCTCGAGGACGTGGAGAACACGGCTAAGATGCTCGCTGCGTTCGTGCGGCGTCTCGATTCGGCGGTGGACTTCACGCCGTAAGGTGGAGCTGCCGCGAGCGTGATCTCACGTGCAGGGGCGGCCGGGTGCCGCCCCTGTCGTGTGGGGTCGCGCCCGACAGGCAGAGAGGGCGCGCCCTAGTAGTAGGTGGCGTTTTCGATCATCGGGCCGAAGATGGCCGCCATGCTTCCCGCGAAGATGAGGCTGATCAGCATCATGATCGCGCCGATGATCAAGCCGATGAGCAACTGGGCCACGAAGTAGTGGCCCCAGATCGCGAACGCGCGGGCCAGGAAGCCCTGCGCGACCACCTTGGTCTTGGGCAGCCGCGCCTCCAGCGCCACGATACGCTGCTCGAGGTAGGCGATGTACTGCGGGTCGTTGCGCTGAGGGGATGCCGGGTACTGATACCCCATGGTGTCCATCGTCGCTTCCTTTCGTGAGCGGGTCTCGCGCTCATGCTAGCATCAGCAGCACACGGTCCGTGAAAGGAACCAGCGCTTAGATGGCACGTCAAGAGAAGATCATCGCCACCAACAAGAAGGCGTACCACGACTACTTCGTGGACGAGACGTTCGAGGCAGGAATCGTCCTCACCGGTACCGAGGTCAAGTCGCTCCGGGAGAACAAGACCAACCTCCGCGACAGCTTCGCCACCGTTCGCAGGGGCGAGGTGTGGCTCCACAACGTTCACATCTCGCCGTACAGCCACGGCAACCGAAGCAACGTGCGCGTAGACCGCGAGCGGAAGCTCTTGCTGCACAAGTCGGAGATCAGGTATCTCATCGGCAAGACCAAGGAGCGGGGCTACACCCTTGTGCCGCTCAAGCTCTACCTGTCCTCCGGGAACATGGTGAAGCTCGAGCTTGGTCTGGCGCGAGGAAAGAAGCTCTACGACAAGCGCGAGGCCATCGCCGAGCGTGACCAGAAACGGGATGTGGAGCGCGCCCTGCGCGAGCGCACGAAGGGCGAGTGAGCCCGCGTATGGAACCACGAAGGACCGTCCTCAACGGACGGCCCTTCTGTCGTGCGTGATGGCGCGCTGGTTCCTACCAGTCGGTGATCTCGTCCACCGTCCAGCCGCCGGGCGCCTCGTAGTAGGTGACCGTAAGGCCCTCGGCGAGGTCGGGGAAGACCTCCCAGCGCGTCACCACGATGCCGATCGACTCGCCGTCCATGCCCGAGATGAAGGCCACGTAGCCGGGGAAGTCCTCGTCGGCCTGGGCGAGCACGTCGATCAGATCGGGCTGCGAGACCCCGCCAACGAGCGTGTCGAGGTTCTCGTGATCGTAGATGTACGACGTGCCGTCGCTCGACTCGGCGAGCGTCTCGTACGACTCGGCCTGCTCGGGTCCAAGATGGACGCCGGCCGCTGCCGCAGCCTCAGGGTCCGCCCAGAAGTAGTAGGCGATGCGAGCCGAGGGCTCGTCTCCGTACGCGGCCTTCACGTAGATGATGTCCGGGTAGTAGTTCTCAGCGTCCTCGCCGCCCAGCTCCACCACGACGTCCTCCACCCGGAATCCGGGATAGACCTCGGCGGTGACTTCCTCGGCGAGCGCGGCCTGGTCGGCCGTGGGGGCAGCGTAGATCGACGTGTCAACCAGCGAGGGCTGGAAGGCTGTCCACTCCGGCAGCCCGTCGGCGGGCGCTCCGGCGTCACCGGAGGTGTCGCCCGTGTCGCCGCTGTCGGGAGCCTCGGTGTCCACGTCGGGCTCCTGCGGGATCTCGCTCGTGATCTCATCCTCGGCTGCGGAGAAGAGGGCCCAGCCACCGAGTGCGGCTCCGCCGCAGCACAGCAGCAGCACCGCAAGCACCACGATGGCGATGATCAGCGCCTTGTTCTTCTT
>DSAI01000001.1 GCA_011372845.1 Actinomycetota bacterium | reverse complement strand
GGGATCGCGATGATACTCGTGGTCATCTTCGCGCCTGCCGGCATCGGAGGGCTGATCAGACGCGCATGGTCGCGGCAGCCTGCCGGGGCGGGAGAGGTGCGGACATGAGCCTTCTCGCAATCCGTGACGTGACGAGACGATTCGGCGGCCTCACTGCGGTGGATGGCGTCTCGTTCGATGTGTACGAGGGCTCGATCAAGGCGGTCATCGGACCCAATGGCGCGGGCAAGAGCACGCTCTTCAACCTGATCACGGGCTTCGACCGCGCTGACGAGGGGGTCGTGATGTTCGACGGCGAGCGTCTCACCGGCAAGCGCCCCGACGCCATCGTCCGTCTGGGCGTTGCGCGTACGTTCCAGAACACGCGTCTCTTCGAGGAGATGAGCGCACTCGACAACGTACGGGTGGGTTGTGACCTGGAGGTCCCGCGAGGGTTCTTCAGGTCCGCGCTGCGTCTCGGCGTCCGCTCCGGGGAGGCGGCGATGCGGCAGCGCGCGCATCACCTGCTCCGCGTGGTGGGGCTTGAGGAGCGCGCGGAGGTGCCGGCGAGCGACCTGCCGCATGGCACCCGGCGGCTGCTGGAGATCGCGCGCGCTCTCGCCACCAGGCCACGCCTGATGCTCCTCGACGAGCCCGCCGCAGGCCTCAACGGCGCGGAGACACGGACGCTCATCGAAGCCCTGTATCGCATCAGGGACGATGGCGTCACCCTCGTGGTGGTGGAGCACGACATGGGCCTCGTGATGGAGGTCGCCGAGGAGATCGTGGTGCTCGACCGCGGAGCGAAGATCGCCGAGGGCCCACCGCTGCTCATACAGAAGGACCCGGTTGTGATCGAGGCGTACCTGGGGGAGGAGTGTGAGCCCGGTGGGTGCTGAGCTGACGATCGAATCGCTGAGCGCCGGCTACGGTCACGTCCGCGTGCTCGACGACGTCTCCCTTCATGTGGCGCCCGGCGAGCTCGTGGCCCTCATCGGCTCCAACGGGGCAGGGAAGTCCACGCTCCTCAAGGCCGTGGCCGGCCTCCTGCGCCCCACAGCGGGCGTGGTGCGCCTCGGCGGGGACGAGATCACCGGCGTTCCACCCGAGCGCCTCGTACGTCGCGGGCTTGCACTGGTGCCCGAGGGCCGCATGCTCTTCGGGCCGCTCACAGTAGACGAGAACCTGAGCGTGGGGGCTCACTCGAGACCGGCTCGCGATCCGCTCGTGCGTGAGGACCTCGAGCGCGTGCGGGCGCTGTTCCCCGTGCTGGCCGAACGCGGAGGACAGCCGGCCGAGACGCTGTCGGGCGGGGAGCAGCAGATGCTTGCGGTGGCGCGAGCTCTCATGAGCCGTCCCGAGGCGCTCCTGCTCGACGAACCGTCGCTCGGCCTCGCACCACGGGTGATCGCCGCCATTTTCGGGGCCCTCGACACCCTGTGCGCCGAGGGGCTCACGATCCTGCTGGTGGAGCAGGACGCACGGCTTGCGCTCAAGCATGCGGACCGTGGATACGTGATGCGTACCGGATCGATAGCGTTGCACGGACCTGCAGAGCAACTGATCGAAGACGAGCAGGTGCGCCATGCGTACCTTGGCGGACGGCCTGAGACGAGGGAGTGACCCGGGATGCCGATCTGGAACACCGAATACGAGACGATGCCCCGCGAGCAGCTGGCAGCCCTGCAGCTCCGCCGGCTGCAGTCGACGGTCGCATGGGTCTACGACCGGGTGCCGTACTACCGGGACGAACTCGACCGTCGCGGCGTGAAGCCGCGCGACATCAAGACGCTCGCTGACGTGCGGCTGCTGCCGTTCACCGACAAGACCGCGCTCCGCGACACCTATCCGTTCGGCATGTTCGCCGTCGACCTCGAACAGGTCGTGCGTGTGCACTCATCGTCGGGCACGACCGGCAAGCCGATCGTCGTCGGCTACACGAAGGGCGACCTCAACACGTGGACGGAGCTGACGGCGCGCATCGCCTCGGCAGCGGGCGTGGTCCCCGCCGACCGGGTGCAGATGGTGTTCCTGTATAGCATGTTCACCGGAGGCTGGGGCATGCACTACGGCATCGAGCGCATAGGGGCCACGGTGTTCCCGGCAGGGTCGGGCAACACCGAACGCCAGCTGATGATGATGCAGGATTTCGGCACCACCGTGATCGTGGGCACGCCCAGCTACGCCCTCTACATCGCCGAGGTGGCCGAGAAGGTCGGCATCGACATCCACGTGCTGCCCCTCCGGCTCGGACTGTTCGGTGGAGAGCCGTCGGGTGAGGGGATGCGGGAGGAGATCGAGCGGCGTCTGGGGATCCTGGCCACCGACAACTACGGCTTGTCAGAAGTCATGGGCCCCGGTGTCAGCGGAGAGTGCGAGCACCAGTGCGGTCTACATATGGCCGAGGACCACTTCCTGTTCGAGGTGGTGGATCCGGTGACGGGCGAGCCGGTCCCCGAGGGTGGGGAAGGGGAGCTGATCATCACCCCGCTCACCAAGGAGGCGTTCCCGGTCCTCAGGTACCGCACGCACGACCTGACGCGGATGGACACCGCTCCGTGCGAGTGCGGGCGCACCAACGCGCGCATGCGGAAGGTGCGGCAGCGCACCGACGACATGCTCATCATCCGTGGCGTCAACGTCTTCCCGAGCCAGATCGAGGACGCATTGCTGGCTGTGGAGGGCGTGGAGCCGCACTACCTGATCGTGGTCGACCGTGAGGGCGCCATGGATACGCTTGAGGTGCGCATAGAGGTGTCACCCTCGATGTTCTCCGATGTGATGCGGAACATGGTGGCCTTCAACAAGCAGGTCGCCGAGCGGATCACGTCGGTCGTGGGACTGCAGGCGAAGGTCACGCTCGTCGAGCCTGGTACTATAGAACGGTCCGTGGGCAAGGCCCGCCACGTCGTGGACAATCGAACGCGATTCTAAATCCGGCGGTCGAAGGGCGCACGTCGTGCAG
>DSAI01000217.1 GCA_011372845.1 Actinomycetota bacterium | reverse complement strand
GAGCCCGTAGGTGCCGATCTTGTTGGCAACGTCGCCGTTGGCCGCGATCCGGTCGGCGCCCACGATCACGGCGTCCACCCAGCCGCGACGCATGACGCTGGCGGCCATGTTGTCGGTGATCAGCCTGAACGGCACGCCCGCCATGCGGAGCTCCCACGCGGTGAGGCGCGCCCCCTGCAGCACCGGCCGGGTCTCATCCACCCACACCTGCGCCACCTTGCCCTCGGCGTGGGCGCTGAAGACCACGCCGAGCGCGGTGCCGTAGTACGCGGTTGCGAGCGATCCCGCGTTGCAGTGCGTGAGGATGCGCGCACCGGGCTCGATCAGCGTCGCGCCGTGAGCTCCCAGCGCGCGGTTACGTTCCTCGTCCTCGGCACGGATCCGCAGCGCCTCTTCGAGCAGGAGCGGGCGGAGCGCGTCGAGACCCACGTCGGCGTTGTCGTGTGCGAAACGCTTGATTCGCTCGGCTCCCCACTTCAGGTTCACGGCGGTGGGCCGCGTGGAGGCGATCTCGTCGGCCACCCGGTCGATCTCCTCGAGGTAGTACCGCAGGTCGGAGATCCCGGCGCCCTCGGTCTCAGACCACAACGCCACCCCGAGAGCGGCCGCCACGCCGAGAGCCGGCGCGCCGCGCACCGCCATACCCGAGATGGCGGTGCACACGCCGTCGTACGTGTTGCACACGAGCAGGTCGCCCACCAACGGCAGGCGGCTCTGGTCGATCATGCGCACGGTGCCCTCTTCCCACCAGATGGTGGGCGGTATGTTGCCGAGTGAGGACATGGCTAGATCGTGCCTTCCTGCCAGGAGCTCAGGTAACGCTCCTGCTCCTCGGTGAGGGCGTCGGTCTTCACGCCCATGCTCGCGAGCTTCAGCTCGGCGATCGCGGCGTCGATCTCTTCCGGCACCTCGTACACGCCGGGCTCGAGGTCCGCGGCCTGGTCCACCATGAACTCGGCGCAAAGAGCCTGGTTGGCGAAGCTCATGTCCATGACCGAGGCGGGATGGCCCTCGGCACAGGCGAGGTTCACGAGGCGACCGTCGGCGAGCAGGTAGATCGTGCGGCCGTCTGCCATCACGAACTCCTCCACGAGCGGGCGCACCTCACGGGTGGAGACGGCTTTCTCGCGCAGGTGCGGGATGTTGATCTCCACGTTGAAATGGCCGGAGTTGGCGATGATAGCGCCGTTCTTCATGGCGTCGAAGGCACCCGAATCGATGACGTTGATGTCGCCGGTCACGGTGACCCAGATGTCGGCCTGCGCGGCGGCCTCGATGGCCGGCATCACGCGATAGCCGTCCATGACGGCCTCAAGCGCCTTGAGCGGATCGACCTCGCAGACGATGACGTTTCCGCCGAGTCCGTCGGCACGCATCGCGATGCCGCGGCCACACCAGCCGTAGCCGGAGACGACCAAGGTGCGGCCCGCGATCAGGCGGTTGGTGGCGCGGATGATGCCGTCGATCGTGGACTGGCCCGTGCCGTAGCGGTTGTCGAAGAGGTGCTTGGTGTTGGCCTCGTTCACCGCCACGATCGGGTACCTGAGCGCGCCGTCGTCGGACATGGCCGCGAGGCGTATGACGCCCGTGGTGGTCTCCTCGGTGCCGCCGATGATGTGCTCGATCACCTCAGGGCGGTCGGCGTGGATACGGCCCACCACGTCGGCGCCGTCATCCATGGTGATCTGCGGCTTGTGGTCGATCGCGGCGTCGATGTGCGCGTAGTAGGTCTCGGTGTCCTCGCCCTTGATGGCGTAGGTGCGGATACCGTAGTGCTCCACGAGCGCGGCAGCCACGTCGTCCTGGGTGGAGAGCGGGTTGCTCGCGCACAGCACCACGTCGGCGCCGCCCGCCTGGAGCGTGCGCATCAGGTTGGCGGTCTCGGTGGTGACGTGCAGGCATGCGCTCACGCGCACGCCGTCGAGCGGCTTCTCAGCCTCGAAGCGCTCGCGGATCTGCGCAAGCACGGGCATGTCGGCATCGGCCCACTCGATACGCGCCTTGCCTGCGTCGGCGAGAGTGAGGTCCTTCACGTGGTGATCCATTGGGGGTCCTTTCTGTGCGAAACGGACGTCGCGAAGCGCGACACGCCGTGAGGCCGTCTGGAGCCGGGGCGACCCGCCATACATCACAACCCGCGTAGTATAGCAAGCATCAGGCGCGTAAGGTCGTCAGCGGCGGCCCGACCGGCCTGGAGCACCTCCTCGTGGCTCAGGCCCTCGCCCGCGGCCGCGTTGGTGACGAGCGAGAAGCCGAGCACGCGCATCCCGAGCGCGCGGGCCACCACCACCTCGTGCACCGTGGACATGCCCACCAGGTCGGCGCCGAGCGTGCGCAGCATCGCCACCTCGGCAGGCGTCTCGTACGCCGGACCCGGCAAGCCGCAGTACACGCCCTCGGGCTCGATCTCCACGCCCGTCTCGAGCGCGGCCGCCACCGCCACCTGGCGGAGGCCCGCATCGTACGCATCGCGCATCGGCACGAACGGCGTGCCGCCTTCCGGGCCGGTCCATCCCGTGAGCGGACTGCGGCCCGTGAGGTTGATCTGGTCCGAGAGCAGCACGATGTCGCCCGGCGAGAGCGTCTCGCGCACGCCGCCTGCCGCGTTAGTGACGATGAGCGTGTCACAGCCGAGCGCTGCAGCCAGGCGCACGGGATACGATGCGTCGTGCGCGCTCACGCCCTGGTACGGATGCGCCCGGCCCTGGAAGAGCGCCACGGGCACGCCGGAGAGCGTGCCGCCCACCAGCCGCCCCGCGTGCCCGGCGACGGATCCCACCCGGGGGAACCCCTCAAGACTCGAGTACGGGATGGAGCTGGCGTCCTCGGCGATGTCGGCGAGACCCGAGAGCCCCGAGCCGAGCACGAGGGCCACGCGGGTCGCCTCGGGCACGACTGTTCTGGCCTGCTCGATGTCTGAGTCAGGCACGGTGAGCGTGACGCTGGACATGGGCGCCTCCCGG
>DSAI01000210.1 GCA_011372845.1 Actinomycetota bacterium | reverse complement strand
GGCATCGGCATGAGCCTCCCGGTCCTGGCCGTCGTCTACGGCTTCGGCGTGGGCTGGTGGCTCGTGAGGCGCGGGCCGCGTGTGCTGCCCGAAACCCTTCCCGAGACCGGTGGACCCGCGGTCGAGCGTGCGCGCATCCGCTCGCTCCTTGCGCATGCGGCGGCGCTCTCGCTCGTCACCCTGGTCGTTCTCGTGTTCGTCTGGGCGGGGGCGATCCCCGTGTTCCTCGACCCTGCGGTCGATGCGGCAGAGCTCGGGGTCCCGCTCCTCCTGTTGGCCTCGCAGCCCTCCAAGGTCGCGTGGCTCGTGTTGCTCTTCGTGGTGGGTCCCATCGCGCAGTTCATGGCGGTGGTCACGGCAGGTGCGCTCGCCTTTGCTCGCACGCCACGCCCGGGGGCCCGGTCGTAGTGGACGCCTTCGCGGGATTCGCCATGCGGGCGGTGGTGATCGGTGCGTCCACGGGTGGCACGCCCGTTGTGGAGTCGGTGCTGCGCGCGCTTCCTGTGGATCTCCCGGCGCCGGTGGCCGTCTGCCAGCACATGCCGGGCGGCTTCACCGCCCAGTGGGCGGCCAGGCTCGACAAGCTCTGCTGGCTCGACGTGCGCGAGGCGCGCGAGCACGAGCGATTCGTGAGGGGCACCGTGTACGTGGCGCCCGCGGGACGGCACATGCGTATCGTCGGCACTCCGGCCGAGCCCCGCATCCGTTTCGACACAGACAGCGATGACGCCTTCTACGTCCCCTCCATCGACACGCTGATGACCTCGGCCGCAGCGGTGTTCGGCCACGGCGTGCTCGGCGTGGTGCTGAGCGGCATCGGCAACGATGGCGCCCGGGGGCTGTACGAGATCCGCCGTGCGGGAGGCCGTACGATGGCGGAATCACCGGAGTCGGCCACCTCGGCCAGCATGCCCGAAGCCGCGATCGCTGCCGGCGCGGTGGAGGAGGCGGTAGCCACCGCCGATCTTCCCCGGACGATCGTGGCCCGGGTCACGGGTATCGCAACCGGACGGTGAGCGCCGGGCCTCAGCTCGCGGCGCTGTCCCCGGCGGATCCCTCGAGCGGCAGGTCCCAGATGCGCCACGTCTTGTAGCGCGTACCGCCCATGAATTCGGCGGCGCGGATCACGAGGTCGTTCACCTCGAGCAACAGCGACACGTCCACCGCCTTGTAGCCCTTGGAGACCGCGTAGCGGTGCACCTCCTGGTAGAGGAGCGAGTCGGCGCCAAGCCGACGGAACCCTGGCAGGATGCCGAAGAAGATGAGCCGCACGCGGGGGATCGAGCGGCGTGTGGCGAAGAGCCGCGCTATTCGGGCGTAGTCGCTGTCGCCGTAGATCTTCCAGTGCGGCCGGGTGGCGTAGTTGGGGTCGGGGAACGCGCCAAGCACGGCGATCGGCTCGCCCTTGTAGTAGGCGAACCGGCAGAGGCCCGGGTCGATGATGGGCTTCAGCGCCTCCACCAGCGCGTCGACTTCCCACTCGGTGATGGGCAGGAACCCCCAGTTCTGCGCCCAGGCCTGGTTGTAGATGTCGATCACGAGCTTGAGGCCCTCGTCGAACCGCGACATGTCGAGCGGACGTACCTCGAGGTGCCCTCGCTCGCGCACCGCCTCGGCCACCTTGTCGAGCCGTTCGGTGATCGGCTGTGAGAGGTCGATGATGTACGCGTGGTAGTCCATCGCCTTCTCGCAGCCGTACCTCTCGATGAACTCCTGGTAGTACGGCGGGTTCCACGTGTGCTCCACGTACACATCCTGATCGAAGCCGTCGATCAGGCAGCCCTGACGCTCGTGGGTGATGTTGCAGTACTCGCCCGGCCCGCGCAGCACGGTGGCGCCGTGACGTGTGGCCCACTCGCGCGCGGCGTCGAGCAGCGCCTCGGCCACCGCGTAGTCCTCCACGAACTCGAAGAAGCCGAAGAACGCCACGCGCACGTCGTAGTACTCGTTGAAGCGGTTGTTCACCACCACCGAGATGCGCCCCACGGTCTCCTTGCCGCGCAGGGCCAGGAAGTGCGTGGCGATCGACGACTTGTGGTACGGGTGCTGCGGTGTGAGAAGGCCGGTGAGGCCGAGGAACCTGTTGCCGAGGAGGTCTGCGTCGAACTGCGGGACCCAGTGCGTGTTGCCCTCGTAGAGTTTCCAGTGGAACGCCACGAACTCCTTCATCCGCGGGTCCCCGAGCGGGATCTCGTCGATCCGGAGCGGGCCGGCCGCCTCGTTCATCGCTCCTCCTTCGCAGGTGTCGCGAACGAGCGTAGCACTGCATGTGGTGCTGGTACACTGTGCTGATATCCGGGAAGGACGCGTGAGGCATGTGGCAGCTGTCATAGGTCGTGCGGGGATGCGCGTTGCGGTGGGGGCGGCGCGTGGGGCGCCACCCGGCTTCGCCCGCGCTCTCGCGTCAGCGGCGGCCCGCCGAATCGCCCGCGATCCCGACTCCGCGCTCGCGAGGGCGTCACGCATCAACCAGTACGTCGCCTCCGGCGGCACGCTCACGGGCGACGCCCTCGATGCAGCCGTGACCGAGAACGTGCGTGCGATGGCGCTCTTCCTCTACGACCTCTACCGGGTGCTCGGCAAGGATGCCGCCGAGGACGCCGCGGTGGTGCGCGACGAGGCGTTCCGCGCCTTCATCGAGCGTGACCGCACCGAGGGTCCGTTCGTGTACGTGGGCGCGCACATGGGCAACTTCGACCTGGTGGGCCGTCTGCTCGGCCGAAACGGGTGGCAGATGCAGGTGCTCTCCGTGCCCGACCCCAGCGGCAGCTATCAGTGGCAGAACGAGATGCGCAACCGGGCGGGTTTCGAGGTCACCCCGGTGTCGATGGACTCGCTCAAGGCCGCGGCGCGGCGTCTCGCGTCGGGTTCGTCGGTGCTCACCGGTCTGGACCGCCCGTTGCCGGAGCCCGACAAGGTGCAGCCGCGCTTCTTCGGCCGCCCCGCGCCGCTCCCGCTCCTGCACGTGCGC
>DSAI01000078.1 GCA_011372845.1 Actinomycetota bacterium | reverse complement strand
CGATCTCGACTGGCAGTCGTACAACCGGATGCACAACCACGTGGTCGTCCTCGTGAAGGCGATCGACCGGCGGCTGATCCGCGCACTCCGCTACGCGCGCAGCCTCAAGGCCGATCGGATCGAAGCGGTCTACGTGGACATCGACGGTACGGCCGATGAGTTCCGCGAACGATGGGATGCAGCGGGCTTTGGCATCAAGCTCACCATCATCGACTCGCCGTATCGGGAGATACTCGCGCCGATCATGAGACACATCAGGTCCATCCCGCGGCCGACGAGCGACCACGTGGTCACGGTGATACTGCCCGAGTACGCAGCGGAGAACGTGGGGGACGCGGTGCTCCATGACCAGACGTCGCTGTTCCTCAAGCAGCAGCTCTTCGGCGAGCCCGGCGTGATACTCACCGATGTGCCGTACCGCATCGACGAACCATGCACACCGCTCTCGTGCGTGATCCCGCCGGACAGGCCTGAAGCCGCCGACTGATCGGGCCGTCGCCCGGTGGGACGTCCGGCCATCCCTAGTCGGCGCCGCTCCCACTTCGCGCCTCGGGCGTCGTCTTGCCGGTGCCGAGCGCTTCGAGGACCGCTGCGCTGTCCATGGCGCCCTGGACGAGGATCAGGAGCTGGTCACCGGCTTCAAGGCGGGTCTCGCCTCTGGCCGCGCGGACGCCGCCGCCGCCGGCGATCACCGCCATCACGGTGACGTTGGCGGGGAGCGCGATGTCGGCGAGCGTCTTGCCCACGGCCTCCGCATCCTCCGGGAGCCGCACCTCATCGACCTGGACGTCGTCCGCCTGGAGATCGAGCAGCGGTACCACATCGCCGAACACCAGGTCGCGGCCGATGAGTCCGTAGAGCATCGCGGGTGAGGACACCGCCACGTCCACACCCCACTCCTTGTCGAAGAGCCATTCGTTGAGGGGGTGGTTGACGCGCGCGTAGACCGTGCCGCCTTCGAGCACCTTCGTGAGCATGGCGACCACGAGGTTGTCTTCGTCGTCGCCGGTCACGGCGACCACCATGTCGGAGTGGCCCACGTCCGCCGATTCGAGGACCTCGGGCTCGCAGGCGTCGCCGTGTATCGTGTCCACCTCGGGAAGAGCGGATCTCAGTACGTCCACACGCTCCCGGCGCTGCTCGATGAGCACGACCGCGTGCTCGCGATGCAGCCGCTCGGCGAGGTACGCTCCTGTCTTGCCGCCGCCCACTATCACGATGCGCATCGCGTCCTCCTCAGTCCAGGTCGAGGAGCTTCTTCAGCTCCGGGAGGGCGTCGCGCGTCACGGTGATGCTCAGCCTGTCGCCCTTGATGAGTTCCATGCGCGGCTCCGCGAGGTGTGCCACGCCATCACGGACGACCGCCGATATCGAGAACTTCCCGGGATAGTCGACGTTGCTCACCATCTTGCCCGTGAGCTGCGTGGATGCATCGGCGGTGATGGTCACCACCTCGCCTCCACCGTACGCCGCACGGATCTTGACCTCGGGTTCCAGGATGCTGGCCAGCAGCATGGCGCTCGACCAGTTGACGCCGGAGACGGTGGGGATGCCGAAACGCTCGTAAATCACCGCCCGGTGGGGGTCGAAGATGCGTGCCACCACACAAGGGACGCTGAACCGCTCGCGCGCCACACGGGCGCTCACGATGTTGCTGTTGTCACCGCTCGTGACCGCTGCGTACGCCCCGGCGTGCCGGATCCCGGCTTTCTCGAGTGTCGAGCGGTCGAAGACCTCACCGGTGATCCGGCGGCCCTTGATGTCATGACCAGCCTCGGCGAAAGCTTCGGCATTGCGGTCGATCACCGCCACCGAATGCCCGTGCTCCTCCAGCATGAACGCGAGGAAGCGGCCCACGCGCCCGTATCCGCCGATGACGACATGCATGTGTGCTCCCGGGGTCCGATCGGGCCTGAGCGCCCGGCTCCGCGTACGCCAATGCTACCCCTCACACACGGGGGAGCCAAACGGCGCCTGTGGGATTACCGCTCTCCACGTGCGGGTACGAAGTCTCATCGCCCACTGCCTCTCGTGTCGTGGGCGGGGGGATATGCCGCGCGAGCGCCGGTGCACGCAGGCACCAGCGTGCGGCCCCGTCGGGGAGGTGAACCGGCATGAAGAGGCGTACCCGTCCCCTCGTCTTCGCTGCGGTCGCTCTGGCGTTCGTGCTCTCAACGAGCACGATGGCCTGGGCGCACGGCGGTAGCGGAGGCGACCCAGGGTGGGGATGGCTCGATGCGCCCGGCATCGAGCAGGGCGCTCCGTGGTCGGGTGTCCATCCGTAGAAGGACCGGGGTTCCGATGATGCGCGGCTACGCGGTGCTGCTAGACAAGGAGCAGCACCGCGTACGTCGCATAGGCGGCGGTGAGCACCGCGCCCGCGCGGCGGCCGATGCGGCCGTTCTTTACCAGTAGCGGCACGAGCACGAGAGCCGCTCCCGTCATCACCCACACATCGACATGAGCGATGCTCTCGGCCACACCGATGGGACGCACCATGGCAGTCGTGCCGATGATGAGCAAAGCATTGAAGATGCTGCTGCCGAGGACGTTGCCTACGGCGACGTCGGAGTGCCCCCGGAACGCGGCCGCGATGCTCGTAGCGAGCTCGGGCAGCGAGGTGCCTACGGCGACGAGGGTGAGGCCGATCACCGTCTCCGGGACGCCGAACGCTCGGGCGATGCCGGTCGCTCCGGTGATCAGGAGGTCCGATCCCACGACCAGCGCACCGAGGCCGAGCGCGATGTAGAGGATGCCGAGCCACAGACTTCCCGGTCCCTCGAACTCCTCGCCCTCGTGCTCGTGCAGCTCCGCAGATGGGGCGGGCTTCTCCCTGAGCTCCGCTCTATAGGAGTAGTAGGTGTAGTCCACGAGACCGAGGACCAGGAACAGGCCGATCGGGCGGGTGATGAGCCCGGTCAGAGACACGGCGGCCAGCACCAGCATCGCTCCGACCATCACCAGCGTGTCACGCTTCACCTCGGCGGGCTTCACCACGATCGG
>DSAI01000043.1 GCA_011372845.1 Actinomycetota bacterium | reverse complement strand
GCGAGACCGACTGGCGTGCGGGCTCGCTCGTGCTGTACGGCTTTGCGGTCGTGGTCACCGAGGTCCTGTCGTGGTACCACCGCGAGGCCGCATGGACCGCAGCTGAGAAGGCCGACGCCGAGGGCATGATGCTCCTGAAGGACCCGCGGTCGATGCTGGGGGCCATCGAACGCGTTCTCGAGCGCGACAACCATGTGCCGACAGCGGGCGACGCGTACTCGCAGCTGTTCTTCTGCTGGGCCGGCTACGGTTTCGCTCCCGAGGACGACCCGGAGATGCGGCGGGTCGCCCGGCTGCGTGAGACGCTGGGCGCCGAGGGGGCCGCATACGTTCCGCAGCCGAACATGCCCGGGTGGCCCGCGGCCCCGGTAGCGCCACGCATCGAGCTGCAGGGGGGGTTCGAGCGTGACGGTGCGGGGATGTATGATTCATAAGGACCGGGCCGGCAAACCGGTTCCATCACGTTGGACGGAAGGGGCGTTCGTGCGGAGCCGTGCCTATATGCTCGGTGTTCTCAGGGTGGTCGTCGCCCTGGCGGGGGTGGCCGCGCTCACCGGGTGCGAGGCCGCTGATGTGGCGCCACCAGCACCCGAGCGGCCTGCAATCGAGTCGGTGCTGCCAACGGTCACCATAGAGTTGCCCGAGCCGGACGGCCCGGATCCAACCACCGACGGCATCAAGGTAGCCACGTTCCTCGGCGATGAGACGAGGCGCTTCTACGGCATCGGTCCGGTACCCGAGGAGCTCTCGGTGATCTGGCGTACCGCGATCGGCTCCGGAACGACCGGCGGCACGGCGAGCTCAAGCGGTCCGGTCACGTGGGCGGGTACCGGCTGGACCGGCCAGCCGGCACTTGTGCGGGACGACGGTCGTCTCTACCTCATCGTCGGCGGGTTCGACCACGACCTGGTGAAGATCGATGCCGAGACGGGCGAGGAGCTCTGGGCGTACGAGTTCGACGACGTGATCAAGGGCAGCCCCACCGTCTTCCGCATGCCCGACACCGGCAAGCTCGCGGTGGTCTGCGGCTCCCGGCGAGGGTTCCCGCGCTCCATCGCCGATCCATCGATCGCGCCTGTCCGGTGCGTGGACTTCGAGACCGGTGAGGAGTTGTGGCGGCTCACTGCGCCCCGGAGCCGCAGCTACAGCCGTGACGCCGACTCGAGCCCCATCATGATCGGCGACACGCTCTACGTGGCGATCGAGACGGGGCATGTGTATGCGGTCGACCCCACCACCACGGAGGAGCGCGACGGTCACCGGTGGCCGGTCGTCAAGCACGAAGAGCTGCTGCTTGGCGACGAGCGGGCGTCGTCGCACGGGGGCAACCTCGTGCTCGAGAGCTCACCGTCGGTGATAGGGGAGACGCTCTACCTCGCATCCGGCGCAGGGCACGTCTACGGCCTCGACAAGGACGACCTCTCGGTCGTATGGGACTACTGGATCGGCTCCGATCTTGATGGCTCGCCCGTCACCACCGCCGACGGCCACATCCTGCAGGCGGTGGAGCGGCAGTACATCCCCGGCAAGGGCGGCGTTCTGAAGCTCGATCCCTCGAGGCCCGCTGATGAGGCACTGGTCTGGTTCTTCCCCACGGAGAACAGGGGTCTTGCCGACTGGCAGGGCGGCGTCATCGGGTCAGTGGCGGTGAACGACTCGTATGGGTCCCACGCACAACGCCCTGCCCTTGCCTGCTTCACCGCCATCGATGGCAATCTGTACGTGGTCTCGCAGGACGAGCTCGACGGCACCGCCACGGGGCCGCACGGCGAGCAGGACGTGCCCACGCCGAAGCTCGTCTTCAAAGAGTACGTGGGAGGCGGTATCTCCACCCCGATCATGGTGGACGATCACATCATCCAGGGCGGGTACGGGGCCACGATGAACGTGTTCCGCATCGAATACGATGCCACAGAGGGAGTGGATCTCACCGACGCCGAGGGTCGCGAATGGCGGGTAGCGGTAACGAAAGTGGCGAGCTTCCCCGCAGGCAGCTTCGAGTCGACGCCGATCGTCTGGCAGGGCCGCATCTACGTGGGCTCCCGGGACGGCTACTTCTACTGTCTGGGCGATCCCGACTACGTGGCGCCGGAGACCCCCGAGAATCCCTAGCTCTCCGTCGCTCGCGTCGCCGGTGCACACTGGGTGCTCCGTGCGTGGACACACTCGAGAAGGAGAGCGGTGCACGATGATCCGCGATGGTTCGATCACCCGATGTTTCCTCGTCGCCATGATGGCCGCGCTCCTGCTGCTCGTGGGCTGTGCGGCGCAGAACGATACCCCCGCGGCCCCCGCAGACGGCGGCTCCGAGGGTGTCGCGTCGGCAGCGATCGTCATCGGGACGCTGGCCACCCAGGACTCCCTTCCGCTATGGGTCGCCGAGGAGCGCGGGCACTTCGCGTCCGAGGGCCTCGATGTGGAGATCGTGACGTTCCAGAGCGCGCAGGAATGTCAGGCGGCGTTCACCGCAGGCACCGTTGACGCGTTGATGACCGATCTCATCGTCGCAGCCAAGCTGCATGCGGCGGGGACGCCGGTGATCATTCCCCACGGTCATGCTCGGTTCGGACACCGCCCAGGGCCGGTTCGCCATCGTGGCCGCCCCGGGATCGGACGCTGAGACGATCGCCGACCTCCAAGGCGCGGCGGTAGGCACCGCGGCGGGAACGATCACCGAATACGTGCTCGATCGTCTGATGCAGGACGCGGGGGTCGACCCTGACGACGTCGTCAAAGAAGAGGTCCCCAAGATGCCGGTGCGGTACCAGCTGCTGATGTCCGGACAGCTCGCCGCCGCGTCGCTTCCCGAGCCGTTCGTCAGTCTCGCCGAGCAGAGCGGCGCCAGGGTGGTGTCTGGCGGAGACGATACCGCGGCATCGGCGAACATCTCGCAGAGCGTTCTCGTGGTGAGTGCTGAATACGCCCGGACCGAGGCCGGAGCCGCGTCGGTGACAGCGCTCCTGAGCGCGTGGGACGCAGCGGTGAGTGACATCAACGACGCGCCGGACGACT
>DSAI01000156.1 GCA_011372845.1 Actinomycetota bacterium | reverse complement strand
TTCCAGGCGCGCTTGAACGGCATCGGCGTCATCGACGCCGAGAAGGCGCTCGCGTTCGGTCTCACGGGCCCCAACCTTCGCGCCGCAGGCGTGGACTTCGACCTGCGCAAGACTCGGCCGTACGACGCGTACCCCGAGATGGAGTTCGACGTGCCGCTCGGCGCCACGGGCGATGCGATGGACCGCTTCTCCGTGCGCATGGAGGAGATGCGGCAGTCCAACCGCATCATCCGCCAGTGCATCGAGGGCATGCCCGAGGGCGAGCACACCGCCAAGGTGCCCAAGGTCCTGCGACCGCCTGCGGGCGAGGTGTACGCGTCGGTGGAGTCGGCACGAGGCGAGGTGGGGATCCATCTCGTCACGGACGGCGGCACGTCGCCGTATCGCATGCACTACCACGGACCGTCGCTGTACGCGCTCCAGGCGCTTGAGGACATCATCCCGGGCCATCTGATCGCCGACGGCTGTGTGATGATCGGTTCCACCGACATCATGCTGGGTGAGGTGGACCGATGAGCCCCACGCTCGCCGTTATCATCAAGCTCGTGTCGATCATCGGCCTGATGCTCACCAACGGCGTGTTCATGATCTATCTGCTTCGCAAGGTGCTCGGACACCTGCACATCCGCCTCGGCCCGATGCACGTGGGGCCGCACGGCATCCTGCAGACGATGAACGACGTCATCAAGCTGCTCACCAAGGAAGACCTCACGCCCCGGCTGGCCGACAAGGCGCTCTTCTATCTGGCGCCGATGATCGTGTTCGTGCCGTCGTTCATGGCGTACCTCGCGCTGCCGTTCTCCGACACGCTCAAGGCCACCTCGCTCGAGACCGGGCTGCTCTTCACCCTCGCGGCGCTCTCGGTGGTGCCTATCGGCATCCTGCTCGCCGGGTGGTCGTCGGGCAACAAGTGGGGCCTTCTAGGCGGTATGCGGTCCGCAGCGATGCAGATCGCCTACGAGGTACCGCTGCTGCTCTCGGTCCTCCCTGTGGTGATGCTCGCGGGCACCACCGACCTCGGCAGGATCGTCGAGGCGCAGGCGGGCGTGCATCTCGGGTTCATCCCCGGATGGTTCATCGCCAACCCGCTGCTGTGGCCGTCGTTCGTGATCTTCGTCATCGCGTCGCTCATCGAGGTCAACCAGACGCCGTTCGATATGTCCGAGGCCGAGTCAGAGCTTGTGGCCGGCTTCGGCACCGACTACACGGCGATGAAGTTCGGCCTGATCTACCTCTCCGAGTTCTCCAACACGTTCATCGTCTCGGCGATCGGCGTGACGCTCTTCTTCGGAGGCTGGCTTGTGCCGTGGATACCGATGGCCTGGTACGACGCCGTGCCGGTGCTCGCCCCCACGGTGTTCATCCTCAAGACCTACCTGGGCATCGTGCTCATGTGGTGGATCCGCGGCACATACCCGCGTGTGCGGATCGACCAGCTCATGGACCTCGGCTGGAAGCGGCTGATCCCCGCTGCGCTGGTGATGATCGTGCTCACCGGCGTGGTGGACAAGCTCATCGTGCCCCTCGTGACCGGGACGGTGGGGTAGCCATGTGGGGCAAAGGGCTCATCAACGGGCTTCGGCTCAGCCTCAAGAACGCGATGCGCGGCCCGATCACGGTGCAGTATCCCTACGAGAAGCTCGAGATCCCAGAGCGCTCTCGCTGGGCGGTGCGGCCCAAGTTCTTCGAGGACGGCTCTCCCAAGTGCACTGCGTGCATGACGTGCGTGCGCGTGTGCCCCGACCACATCCTCTCCCTTGACGTGGAGACGCGCGAGGACAAGACCAAGCACATCGAGGCCTTTGGGTACGAGGTGGGCGCGTGCATGATGTGCGGCCTGTGCGTGGAGGCGTGCCCGTTCGACGCCATCCTGATGAGCCACGAGTACGAGCTTGCGGTGACGGACCCCGCGGCGCTCTCGGAAAACCTGCTCGAGAACGTCGGCGCCGCCACCAACGCCCGGCACAAGGCCGAGAAGGAGAAGCTGGCGGCCGGTGCGGCCGGCGAGCCCGCCGGGGACGGTGATGCCTCGTGAGCGAGACGATCCCGGCCGTGGCCTTCTATCTGCTCGCGTTCGCGGCGCTCGGCGGCGCGGTCTCCATGATGGCCACGCGCAACGTGGTACACGCCACCGTGTGGCTCCTCGAGGTCATGCTGGCCACCGCCGGCATCTACCTGTTGCTCGGCGCGGAGTTCCTGGCGCTGGTGCAGGTGCTGGTATACGCCGGCGCTGTGGCGGTGCTCACCCTCTTCACCGTGATGCTCACACTGCGCCGTCGCGAGGATGCCGTGCGCCCGTTCCCGCCGGCGTGGGGTTCGCTGGCGCTGGCCTCGCTGTTCACCGGAGCCGTGCTCCTGGCGATCAGGGGATTCTGCTCCGTGGCGCCGGAGATGCCCGCGCAGGCGCCGGGGATAGAGGAGTTCGGCATCGAGATGTTCACCACCTGGATGGTGCCGTTCGAGATCGCCTCGCTCGTCCTGCTCGTCGCCCTCATCGGCGCCGTGTGGTGGACGGGAGGTGACGACCGGTGACCGTGGGTCTCCCGCAGCTGCTCGGTCTCGCCGCGATGCTCTTCGGCATCGGCCTGTACGGCGCGCTCTCGCGCAAGAACGCCGTTCACGTGATGATGTCGCTCGAGCTCATGGCCAACGCCGTGAACATCAACCTCGTCGCGTTCTCGCGGTTCGTCACGCCCGAGGCGATGACCGGTCAGTTCTTCGCCGTCTTCTCGATGGTCGTCTCCGCTGCCGAGATCGGTATCGGTCTCGCGCTCGTGCTCGCCATCTACCGCCGCAAGAAGAGCGTCGAGCTCGACGCCGTCCAGGAGCTGAAGGGGTGAGCATGGGCTACGTCGTCCTCATACCGCTCCTCCCGGCGCTTGCGTTCGCGCTCCTCGCTCCGCTGTCCCGCCGGGCGCGCACGCGTGCGGTGCCGCTCGCGGTGGGCGCCGTGCTCGGGTCGCTCGCACTGTCGATCGCCGCGTTCTTGGCGGTCTGGCCGGGCGGCCACGCCGGAGAGCCGGTGTGGCA
>DSAI01000143.1 GCA_011372845.1 Actinomycetota bacterium | reverse complement strand
CTTCACGAGCTCGGGAAACCCGACCTTGGGCTGCCAGCCGAGTTTCTCCCGCGTTGCCGTGGCCTCACCGAGCAGATAGTCCACCTCGGTGGGACGGAAGTAGCACGGGTCGATCTCCACGTAATCCTACCAGTTGAGCCGATGGCACGACGCGCGGGGATCATCACGATCCACGACATGGACAACTACGGCAACCGCCTCCAGAACTTCGCGGTCCAGAGACTCCTCGCCAGCCGGGGCTACGTGGCCCGCACCTTCATCCTCCGGGAGCGGTACTTCCTTGGGAACCTGCGCGGCGCGCTCCGCCACGCCGTGACGTGGGTCCGCTCTGCGCGCTACCGGCGGTTCAGCCGCTTCGAGCACTCCACGATGCGCCGCCACCTCTCCTGGTCCCAGCGTCACTTCAGGCGCTCGCGGGACGCCTACGACGTCTTCCTGGCGGGCAGCGACCAGATCTGGAACCCCCACTTCATCCGTCTGCAGGGACCGCAGTTCCTCGACTGGACCTACCCGCAGCAGCGCATCGCTCTTGCGCCGCTCGCCGGAGGATTGACGCAGACGTTCAGGAACGTATGGCTCAGAGGGACGGAGGCCACCAGCACGGTCTTCTCGACCCGGGTGTACTGGTCTCCATGCGAGACGAATCTCAACTGCCCTGTGCTGAACAGCGGCAGCATGATCGCATCGGCGAACGCGCACGACTCGCTTCGGAAGACCCCGACGTTCTCATACGCCGTCGAGCTGGCGAGGTAGTAACGCCAGATGCCGCCCTGCAGGAGCGAGGCGGCAGCGAGACTCCGCGGGCTGTGGGTCTGGAGATGGGTCGTGAAGTGGTAGAAGTCATCCAGGTTCGAGTCCACCGGGATGAACGGGAGTCCGATCTCGGTAGCTGCGGGCGTGAGGAGCTTGAACCGCTGTCGAAAGACCTGACGCCCCCGTTCTCCCGGACCATGAGAACCGACGTTGAAGAACGTGAGGTGCGTGAGCCTGAGGTCCGGCGGCACCTCTGCGAAGTGATGCTCGGCGAGCACCGCGAAGCTGTCCACACCGGCCGAGAAGCCGGTGGCGACGCCGCCGGCCGGCGATCCCGCGGGCACGGTGAGCGTCGTCTCGATCGGGACCTGGCTCAATCCGGCGATGACACGGTCGAGAACGTACTGGCAGCCGTGGGTCAGGTTGTGCGCGAGTTCGCCAGTGACCGGCCCGTCGATGGTGAGCTGCCCGCCTGCGCGCATCGCCGGCACAAGCAGTCCGATGAGCGCCGGGTCGGCCAGCATCCCCTCCCACTCGCCCTCAGGCCACACACATCGCGCCGTCTGCAGCGCCGTTCTGGCCCTGCCGCTACTCCGCCTCGAGCCTCGTCTCCCCGCAGACGATCGGCTTCCCGTCCGCCCCGTCGAGCTCGGCGCCGGCAAGATCGCACAGCAGCGACTTGATATCCGGGCTCCCCCCGATCCGGGCGAGCTTCACCAGATCGAGCAGCCTGTCCTGGAAATCCGCCGAGAGGCGCGGCAGCGCGTTCAGGCGCGTCACCGCGGGGCACTCGGTATCCAGCAAGACGCCGTCACCGTGGACGAGGATCTCATGGAGCTTCTCGCCGGGCCGCAGGCCCGCGTACTCGATGTGCGTGTGCACGCCGCTCAGGACCATCATCCGCTGCGCGAGATCCACGATCCGCACCGGCTCGCCCATGTCCAGGACGAAGATGTCGCCGCCCTCGCACATGGCCTGGGCCTGCAGCACGAGCCGCGCCGCCTCCGGGATGGTCATGAAGTACCGCGTGACCTCAGGATGCGTCACGCGCACCGGCCCGCCGCGCTTGAGCTGCTCTTCGAAGATGGGGATCACGCTGCCGCGGCTCCCCAAGACGTTCCCAAAGCGGACCGCCACCGCCTTCATGCCGCTGCGCGCGGCGGCCACCGTCAGCAACTCCGCGACGGCCTTGGTGGCGCCCATGACGTTGCGCGGCTGCACGGCCTTGTCCGTGGAGATGAGCACGAAGCGCTCCACACCGAAGAGCTCGCACACGTGGAGCACGTTCATCGTGCCGCCGACGTTAGCGCGAATGGCCTCGTCGGGCTCGTCTTCCATGAGCGGCACGTGCTTGTACGCGGCGGCGTGCAAGACCACCTGCGGCCGCTCCTCGCCGAAGACCGTCCGGAGCCTGCGGTCGTCACGAACGTCGCAGATGCGCATCACGGCAACGCCGGGAGCGGTCTCCTGAAGCTCGAGGTAGAGCTCGTAGAGGCGCGACTCGTCCATCTCTATAAGCACGAGCTTGGCGGGGCGCATCTTCATGATCTGCCGGCAGAGTTCCGAGCCGATCGATCCCGCGGCGCCGGTGACGGCCACCACCTTGCCGGTGAGCGTCTCCGAGATCAGCTCGACGTCGATCTCGTTGGGCTCGCGGCCGAGGAGGTCCTCGATGTTGACGGGGCGAAGGTCGCTCAGCCCCGTGCTCACCGCGTCTGTTGCGATGCCCGAGATGATCCGCGTGGGCACCCCCGCCGCGGTGCAGAGCTCAAGGATGTCGCGCCTGCGCTCGCTGGTGACCGAGGGGATGGCGACGAGTATCTCCGCCACCTCCTCGCGCGCGGCGACCTCGGGCAGATCGTCGATCGGGCCGAGGATCCTGACGCCGCGCAGCAGCATATCTTGCTTGCTCTCCTCGTCATCCAGGAAGCCCACGACCTTGTAGCCGAACTGCGGCTGGTTCTCGATGTCGCGGAGCAGCAGCGAGCCCGCGTCCCCCGCGCCGACGATCAGCACCCGATGCTCGCCCTTCGCATCCCCGCGGCTGATGACCACCCACAGGCGCCCGATGCTCCGCAGGCCCGCGAGGCCGAGGAACGTGAGCGCCGCGGCGATGAAGATGACGCCCCGGGGGACCGGCCGCGGGCCGGCGGTGGCGTCGATGAGCTCGTTGATCGCGGCGAGCAGCACGAACGATCCGCCGACGGCCACCGTCAGCCGCGTCATGACCTCGATGCCGACGTAACGCAGCACCACGTGGTAGAGGCCGCCAAGGCGAAGCGCGGCGATGAGGACGAG
>DSAI01000010.1 GCA_011372845.1 Actinomycetota bacterium | reverse complement strand
GATCGCGGGTGCTGCGTAGACGGCACCGGGTATCGTCAGCGCCAGAAGCACCCCCGCTACCAGTACCCCGGCGACCACACCACGCTGCCCGACGGCCGACCTTCGCATGCCCACCACGATCGGACTCCCCCTTCGCTGCATCTCCCCACGCATCATGAGAGGCCACGGGCCTGCCCGCACCCTCCGTCACGTAGGATACATCACGCTGATGACACACGGGCCGTCCGCATCACCGGCGATCGATCCCATACGGTCGGCCTCACAGGTCCTTGCCGAGCCCGCCGATCCCCGCGTGGGTGGTGTCGAAGACGGCGGGTATGCCGATGAGGGTGAAGAGCGAGAGCGGCATCGCACAGATGGCCACCCACGCCAACCGCTCGCCGCCCCACTTGAGCGTGTAGCGCAGGTGCAGGTAGACGGCGTAGATGATCCAGACGATCAGGCTCCATGTCTCCACGGGATCCCAGCCCCAGTACCGGCCCCATGCCTCGTTGGCCCAGATGGCGCCGGTGACGATCATGATGCCCCAGAAGAAGAACCCCACGAGCACGTAGCTCACCGTGAGGTTCTCCAACGCATCCTGGGCCGGCAGCCGCCCGAAGCGGCGGGCCCACTCACCCGTCTTGGAGCGTTCGCGGACCACGTACGCGATGGCGAGGCCGAACGAGATCACGAAGGCGCCGAAAGCGAGATTGGCGAACACCACATGGATCGCCAGCCAGAAGCTCGTGAGCTTGCCGGTCATCGGCACTTCGGTGGTCTGTGCGAACATCGCGCCGCCGAGCAGCAGCAGCGCAACCGGCATGACGCCGATGCCGGCGCTGGCTAGCCTCGGCTGCCGCGACGCCACGACCACGAACGTGGCCACCACGAACAGCACCAGGGCCGCTGAGACCTCGTAGAAGCCGAGATAGGGGCCGTGCCCTACCCGGACCCACCTGAGGCCGAGAGAGGCCGTCTGCGCGGCCAAACCGGCCGTGGCGACCACTACCGCCGTGCGGATGAACTTCTCCTTGCTGAAGACCACGCCGATCGCGGAAACGGCGGTCGCTCCGGCATAAAGGAGAAGGGTGACCCAGGTCATGATGATCTCGAAGGTCACGATCGGCTCCCTTCAGCAGCGCCGAGCGCGCGGCGCAGTTCGTCTTCGATCTCGCTCCTGCTGGTGGAGTGGATGCGCCACAGACGCATCCTCACCAGAAGTCTGGTTCCTTCTGGACTCTCGAGGGTCCACGCCTTCAGCACCATCTGCCGAGCGAGTGTAGCCACCCCGAGACCGATCATCGAAATGGTGCCCGCCAGGTACAGCAGGGGGATGGACGGGTCGTCCACCATCTGCAAGCGGGCGTAGTAGTCCACGCCCAGAAGCCGCAACTCGCCGCCGGTGGGCAGGGCGACACCCTCGTCCACCGCGATGACCTCATCGACGACCGCGGCGCCCCCAGTGTCCACGATCACCACGTGGGCCGCGGGCACCTCGGGTGTGCATGCCACCAGCCCCTCGGGACGCTCGTCCAGAGGCACCGACACGATCACCTGGTAGCCGAGCACTCCGTCGGGCCCGGCCAGGCCGAGCGGCGTGATCGGCGCCGTACCGTCGGGGTTCCCTTCGGCGAAGTCGACCAGCTGCGTGGTCCGCTGCATCTCAGCGCCCGCATCGTCCACCATGGCCAGCGTTGCCGAGAGCCCGTAGTCGACAGGGTAGATCGTGAGTGCGCCCTGCTTGAGCGTGTTGTTGGGGTAGACGAGCTGTGAGGCGAGCACGTTGCCCTCACCGTCGAGGACCGTGACAGTGGGGGTGGGCCCACGATGGAGATCACCGGTCACGTAGTCGATATCGAACGCATCCACCCTGATCCACCGGTCCACGAGGTCCCAGCTGTGAAGCGGGCCGCTCGTGAGCTGGCCGTACGACTCGGGCCGGTCGGGCTTCACCTGTTTCACGGCTACGCCCATCTGCCCGGAAGCGCGCGCCAGACTGCCGCCGGCGATCAACACGATCAGCGCCACGAGCGCCCAGTGGAAGACCGCCGTGCCCCAGACGGACCACCACGGAGAGACTGCCGAGACGAACCGCTCACCCTTGCGTGAGGATATCCCGAGGTGCTCGAGCGTGGTCGCCGACCTCTCGACGATGGCGGCGGTGTCGAGCACAGGATCGCAGACGATCTCGAAGTCCGCGGACGTCTCATCCCCGGGCTCTACGTCGCTCCGCGCGTCACGGAGTGAACGGGCGCGGCGGCGCGCCACTCCAGCGCGCTGCCACGCGCAGGCGGCCGTGCACAGTGCCAGGAACAGGCCCGGGACGATGAAGAGAGGGCTGGTGAACGCTTCGTGCAGGCCGAGGGTGCCGGCTACCGTCTCGAGAGCGGGATTGGCGGCGGCCCAGAGCGCCACTCCCATGGGATCCAGATCGCTCTGGGGAACGAACGAACCGATGATCGACCATACGCCGATCCAGAGCAGCAGCACCATGGCGAGCACAGGCGAGGTGAGGAACCTCCAGACCCGTCGGCCGGACCCCATGGTCACTCGACCGGCCCCAGCACAGTGGCCTCTACCGCATCCACGACCCAGTCGTCACCCTGTTGGACGACAGTGTAGATCGCATCGTAGGAGGCCTCGTGCGGACCGCTGATGACCTCGCCGGCGTTCTTTACGGAGACGTAGTTGTAGCTCCAGGTCTCTTTGACGACCACCTCGACGCTCTCCTCCCCCTCACGGATGTCCTGCACCTCGAGGGACTCGAGCGTCTGGTCGATCAGGCGACCCTTCTGGATGTTGTACTGGATGTACGCGTCGACCCGGACCTCCTGGTAGCTCGTCATCGTGGGGAGCGCAACGCGTGGCTGCGCGATCCTGTATGCGTACGAACTCCAGTCAAGATACGAACGCACCGCCGCCTCCGGCGTGGAAAGGTCGATCGTTTCCGGCTCGCTCGCAAGCGCCTCCTCGGTGACCTGCACCTCCACAGCCGGCCCACCCATGCCTGCGCCGGCCGCCTCGGCCTCACCGGCTACCTCATCGGAGGTGCAGCCAGCCGAGATGCCGAG
>DSAI01000029.1 GCA_011372845.1 Actinomycetota bacterium | reverse complement strand
GGCCTGGCCTCTCACGCGCG
The DNA here is from genome assembly GCA_011372845.1 of Actinomycetota bacterium. Lineage (GTDB taxonomy): Bacteria > Actinomycetota > Coriobacteriia > Anaerosomatales > Anaerosomataceae > Anaerosoma. The sequence continues at coordinate 3,040 of DSAI01000029.1, read as the reverse complement.
CGATACGTGTGCGGCGTATGCGGTCCGCGTCTCCGCGCGCCTCGGCGCCCTGCGGCTGGCGCGACCTGCCGTAGACGTCGATCGCGTCGGGTGATACCACGCCGACTATCACGTGCCCGACGCCGCAAGAATCCGATGAGCGGACCTGACGGTATCATCGGAGACACGCACACCCACCACGACGGGCGGCCATGATGTACCTCGATACGGGTTTCCTGCCATCGAAGGACGGCTTCGCGTTCGCCAATACATGGCGCGACATGGTGCTTGGCGTCATCGCGTCGCGCGGGCGGTGCGGTGGCATGGTGTTCGCCGCGCTCGATGCGTTCGTGGCGGGGGCGCCGCTGCCGCCAGGTTCGCGCGACCGCATGCTCCCGGAGCACGATTCGCCGCTCGCACGATGGATCTGGCGGCGGCAACTGGACAGCATCGTCGTGCTCCCGGGAGCCAACATCGCCCGGTTCGCACGGTTCACGTACCTGCCGTCGGGAGGTCCGCTGGGAGTGGGAGCGGCAACACGGCAGTCGTTGCTGACCCTGTTCGACCTGCTGCGGAGCGGCCGTCCTGCGCCGCTTGGTCTGGTGAGCGGCCTCGGCCTCCCGCATATCGCGCGTAACCACCAGGTCCTTGCGTACGCCGCCGACTTCCGGGAGAACGACGTGGCGGTGCGCATCTACGACCCCAACCACCCGCTGCGGGATGACGTGGTGCTCGAGGTCCCGCTGGACCCGTCAGCAGCGGTGGAAGAGCGCGGGGGCGGGAAGCCGAAGACGTGGCGTGGGTTCTTCGTCGAGTACTACTCGCCGAGGCCCGTGCCCGCCTGAGTCCCCTGCCGGGAGGTCCGCGCCGAGGATAGTTGCACATGCAACTTGTGAGGCGTAGACTGCGGTGCCTGTGTGCGAGACCGCCCGCGGGCACGGAGGACCGATGCACTGCTACCACAACCCCATCACCCGGCTCGTTTCCACCCTTTCGCGCCGCACGCACATGTACTTCGAGCGGCAACTGCGGCAGCAAGGGCTGAACTTCACGCAGACGAGGATGCTCTCGTTCCTTGCCGAGCATCCGGGTTCACGCCAGGAGGACCTCAGGGCGCACGTGGATATGGACAAGGGCGGGGTAGCGCACGCGGTGCGCCGTCTCGTGGAACTCGGCTATGTGCAGCGCCGGCCCGATCCCGGCGACGGGCGGGTCCGCTTGCTCGACCTCACTGCTTCGGGCCGTGAGGTGGTGGCCGCCTTCCAGGAGGTCGTCCGCACGTGGAACGACGCGCTCATCGCAGATCTGTCCCCCGAAGAGCAGGCGTCGGTGGAACGACTGCTGCAGCGCATGGCCGATAACGCCACGTCGCTGCTCGACGAGGCCTGCAGGGTGATCAGCTGATGCAGCAGGACGCACGCCTGGTAGAGGGGCCCGTCGCCGGGACGCTCGTACGGCTCGCCACGCCGATGGTGATCGCGATGTTCGCCATGGTCGGCTTCAACCTGATCGACACCTTCTACGTAGGCCGCCTCGGAACCGAGCCGCTCGCCGCGATGGGCTTCACGCTCCCGGTCGTGATGGCAGTCAACTCGATCAGTCTCGGGATCGGTATGGGCACGACCGCAGTGGTGTCCAAGGCCATAGGCAAGCGCGACACCGAAGGCGTGCGCCGGCTCGCCCTCAGCTCGATCCTCCTCGGCATAACCGTGGCAACCACGATGGCGATCGTGGGACTCCTGAGCATCCGGTGGCTGTTCGGACTTCTCGGCGCCGAGGGTGTGGTGCTCGACCACGTGTGCGCATACATGTCGGTGTGGTTCCTCGGCCTGCCGCTCATCGTGGTTCCCCAGAACGGCAACAGCAGCCTGCGGGCCACCGGCGATACGAAGACGCCCGCCAAGATCATGCTCACGGCCCTCACCATCAACGTGCTGCTCGACCCGCTCTTCATCTTCGGGCTCGGCCCGGTCCCCGCGTACGGGCTGCGGGGCGCCGCGATCGCCACAGTCCTGTCGCAGACGTCCGCCCTCACCGTCGCCTTAGTGGTTCTGCGCCGCAGGGGGATCATCACCCGCGTGCGGATGAGCGTGCGAGACATCCTCGCCTCGTGGCGACATGTGCTCTCGGTCGGTCTTCCGGCCGCCATCACGCAGCTGATAACCCCGGTCTCCACGGGTGTGATCACCTCGATCGTGGCGGCCTACGGCGTGGCGGCCGTGGCCGGTTTCGGCGTGGCCGGCCGGCTGGAGATGTTCGCCGTGATGGTGATCAACGCTCTCGGCGCGGCGCTGGTGCCGTTCGTGGGACAGAACTGGGGCGCCGGCAAGAAGCCCCGCGTGAGCCGTGTGGTGAAGGTCGCGCTGGCGATGGCGGCTGGCTGGGGTGCGCTCGTCTGGCTTCTCTCGCTCGTGGGAGGCCGGGGCATCGCGTCCATCTTCAACGACGACCCGGCCGTGGTCGACACGGTGATGGCCTACATGATGATCGTCTTCCCAAGCTATGCGTTGCTCGGCGGGCTCGTTACGATCACCAACGCCCTCAACGCGCTCCACCGGGCCGTGTACTCCATGATTCTATCGGTTCTGCGCATGTTCGTCCTGTACGTGCCGCTCGCATACGTGGGCTCCACGCTGTTCGGCCTGGGCGGCGTGTGGTGGGCGGCGTTCGCGGCCAACGTGGCCGCCGGGCTGATCGGCGTCCTGGTCTTCCGTCACCTGTTCCACCGCATGGAGGCCGAGCCGCCCGTGACCGACTGGGACGAAGAGCCCGATATCGAGGTCATCACGGCGTAGCGTCGGCCGGTCCTCTCATCTGAGCACGTGCACTTGACAGGGGGCATGTCCGAACCTAAGATGCAAGCAAGCACTTGCTTACTCGATGGGAAGGACATCATGACAGCCAGGCAGGACACAGCCGAGAGGATCCTTGACGCGGCTGCCGATCTGTTCGCCACCCACGGCTACGCGTCCACCACCACACGGGCGATCGCCGAGCGAGCCGGCGTGAACGAGGTGACCCTCTTCCGCCGCTTCGAGAACAAGATCGGCGTGCTGAGGGC
>DSAI01000189.1 GCA_011372845.1 Actinomycetota bacterium | reverse complement strand
AGCGGCGACCCGCCCGAGCCGGGTATGCGCACGATCTGCACCCGCCCGTTCGCGGTATCCGCCACCGCGAACCAGTCGCGGTCGGGGTCGTACGCGATACCCGTGGGGTAGTTGAACAGCCCGTCGGTCTGCCCCTGATCGCCGTAGGTGGCAACGATCTCCTGACCCTCGGTATCCACAACGTAGATAGCGAACGCGAACGCGTCGGCGAACACCAACCGTCCCGCGCCATCCTGCGTCATCCCTACCGGCAGTTGGAGCGTGGAAGCGAGGTCGACCCCCGCCGTGCCGGTGGACTCACCGGTTGCCGTTGCTCCGGCCGATGCCTGCGCATCACCCATCGTCGGCGGAGTCCCGTCGCCTTCCAGCGCCGCCGCCCTGGCAGAGGTCTCCGGCACGGCCCATTCAAGCCCGCCGTCAGGAGAGAACGCTTTCACCTGTGCGTTGTGCGTATCCGTGATGTACAGCGTGCCGTCCTCAGCGATCACCGCGCCGTTGGGCATGTCAACCTGATCGAGAGCGACGCCGCGCGATGACCACCGGGCGATCTCCTCGCCTTCAGGCGTGAAGAGGAAGAGTCCCTCGGCAGATGTGACGAAGACGCGGTCGCCCCGTACGGCTATCTGGATCGGCGACGGCACCTCGAACGCACGGTCCACCTCACCGCTGGTATCGAACACGATCACGAGGTCCGTGGTGTTGGACGCAACGTAGATCTCGCCGTCCTCGCTGGCGGCGATGCCCGCAGGTCCTTGCAGCATCGACACGCCCTCGCCCCCATCGGGGGTACCTGCGATCAGCTCCCCGTGGAACGAGCCGTCGGGATTGAAGCCCAGTACGCGGTTCATGACCGAGTCGGTCACCCAGATGGTGCCGTCGGGATCGATCGCGGTGTGCGCCGGGCTCCGCAGCTGGTCCTCCGCGCTCGCGCTCGCTCCGTAGATCGAACGCACCCAGGTGAGCCCGCCGGTGCGCTCCACCGTCTCGGCCGACGGCGCATCCGGGGTGATGAGGTTGCCCACGAACACCAGGATCGCCACGAGCAGTCCGGCAAGGATCACCAGCAGCGCGATGAGCGCAAGCCGCATCCGCGCGTAGCGCGATGACGCCGCATCGTGCGCGGCGGACTCGGCAGGCGTGGCGTTGGACACGTGAACCGGTGACCGCCTCTTTGCATGCCTGGCCATCTGCCGGTCAGCCTCCGATCCTATCCAGCGCCTCGAGCACCGGAGCGTAGTCGGGAACATAGGTGAGCGCCGCGTTGAAATCGGCACGCGCCTCATCGATGCGCCCGATCTCCTCGTAGAGCAGACCGCGCGCGAGCAGGACGTCCGCCATACGGCCGCTCAACTCGAGCGCCTCGGTGTAGGCGGCGATGGCGCTCTCCGGGTCGTCCATCTCCGTGAGGATCTCGCCCTTGAGGACGCGAGCGGATATCTCGTGCGTGTAGTCGGGGTCCATCGCGATGCCCCGCTCGGCAAGGCTCCTCTTCTCCGCCTCGGTCTCCTCGGCCACGATCTTGAGGGCGGCGTCGATCTCATCGAGGGCTGCGGCGTGATCGCCCTCCACGAACGTGATGCGGGCGGCCTCGATGGCGACCGGGCCACGTCGTGTGCCAAGTGTGTCGTCGGCGCGCTCCGCGGTCCTCTTCGCTCCAGAGGTGTCCCCCGAGGTGGTCTGTGCGCGGATCAGTTGCGCCCATGCGGATGCGTTCTCAGGATCCTGGGCCACCGTGCTCTCGAGAACGCGGATGTTCCGCTCGATGGCGGTGCGCGGGGCACCCGATTCGAGCGACGACACGGTCATCAGCGCCCACAACACCGCCACAAGGATGAGAATGATCAGCGCGAGAACGCCGAACTGCAGCCAGAAGAGCGACTCGCGCTCCCCGTCGACACCGTTCCCCCTGCGTGTACGTGCCACATGCACTCCTTCGTGTGGTTCCCCCTGCCCGCGAGGGGCCTGTCGCAGTATGCCGCAAGGAGCAGTCTCGTTCAATGCGAACGGAGGTGACGGATCGCCTACCCGATATCCTCCCGCAGCCCGATATGCCCGAGCACCGCACTTGCCGCTGCAACTGCCGGGCCAGTGAGGTAGACCTCGCTCGTGGGGTCGCCCATGCGGCCCACGAAGTTGCGGTTGGTGGTGGCCACCGCGCGCTCCCCCGCAGCCAGGATACCCATGTGCCCACCAAGGCACGGCCCGCACGTGGGCGTGGAGACCGCGGCGCCGGCATCCAGGAAGATGTCAGTGAGGCCGCTGTGCATCATGTCGCGATAGACCTGCTGGGTGGCCGGGATCACGATCAGGCGGACGTCGGGGTGGACCGTGTGGCCCTTGATGACCTCGGCTGCCTCGAGCATGTCCTCGTAGCGGCCGTTGGTGCACGAGCCGATCACCACCTGGTCGATCTTCACGTCGCGCGCCTCGGACACAGGGCGCGTGTTGCTCGGCAGATGCGGGAACGCGACGGTGGGAACGATCTCGGCAGCGTCGATCTCGTAGGTGCAGGCCCAGACGGCGTCGGGATCCGAGTGGTACTCGGTCCACGGGCGCTCGGTGCGGCCCTCCATGTACGCGCGGGTGACGTCGTCCACCGCGATGATGCCGCTCTTGCCGCCGGCCTCGATGGCCATGTTGCAGATGGTCATGCGCGCAGACATGCCGAAAGCAGCGATCGTGTCGCCCGTGAACTCCATCGCCTGGTAGAGCGCACCGTCCACGCCGATCATGCCGATGACGTGCAAGATGACGTCCTTGGCGCCCACGCCCGGCCTAAGCTCGCCGTTGATGACGAACTTGAGGCTTTCGGGCACCTTGAACCACGCGCGGCCGGTGGCCATGCCCACGGCGGCGTCGGTGGAGCCCACGCCGGTCGCGAAGGCGCCGAGCGCGCCGTACGTGCAGGTGTGGCTGTCGGCGCCGATGATGACGTCGCCGGCGCCCACCACGCCCTGCTCGGGCAGGAGCGCGTGCTCCACGCCCATGCAACCGATCTCGTAGTAGTGCGTGATGTCCTGCGCGCGAGCGAACTCGCGAACGATCTTGGCCTGCTCGGCGGACTTGATGTCCTTGTT
>DSAI01000199.1 GCA_011372845.1 Actinomycetota bacterium | reverse complement strand
ACGGCCTCGGCGATCTCCCGGAGCGCTCCCGCCGCGCTTGCGGCGGGAATCGCCTCGGAGAGCGCCTTAAGCGACTCCTCGGTGGGCCTGAGCCGCGCGATCTCGATGGCGGTGTCCAGGCCGCGGGCCGCAGCGTCGCGTGCTGTGGTACCCGCCACCAGCCGGTCGAGCTCGAACACGTCGTGCTCGTCGGCGCCGGCCACCTCGGAGGCCATGGCTTCTACGTGGGCCTCGGCCGGTACGCCCCGCTCCTCATCCGATTGTGGCGAGGGCCTCAGGAGCGCCGCGACCTCTTCGGCGACCTCGGGGGGAAGATCGAGTCCGCCAAGGATGCCTTCGGGGGTGTCCCCGTTCATCTGTGACACCACGCGCAGCAGTCGCGCGAGCGCGGCGGGCGGGATGTGCGCGATCACGTCGAGCATCCCCGACATCGTCTCTCCGGCCGGGCTCGCGTGGAGTGCTGCCTCCAGAAGCGACGCTCGCGTCGCCTCATCGAGGAACCGGAGCGCTTCCGCGCACCGGCTCAGCGCGAGGTCCCGGGCGGCGGGCTCCAGCCGTTCGATCGCGTCAGCGACAGCGTCGGCCGGCGGGTCACCGGCTGCTACGGCGTCGGCCCATGAAGCGGACGCGGAGGCAATCTCGGGAGCGATCTCGGTGAGCGGCGCGGCGGTGAGGTCGAGGCCGAGGATACCTTCCTCGGTCGAGGCGCGCAGCGTCACCTCCACAGCCGCGATGTTCTCCACACCCGCGTCGATCAGCGCCTTCCGGATGCCGCCCGACCCACGCACGGCCGCGGAGTCGCCGCTGATCACATCGAGGAAGCGTATAAGCTCGGCGTCCGTGAGGTCGGGAGCAACGATCATCTGTCCCACCTGAAGCCGGTGGAGCGTCTCGGCGAGTCCCACGACCGAGGGGAGGGTCGCCCCCACTGGCGTGTCCCCGATGATGAAGCGGTTGCGGTCCACCCGGTACTGGAGCGCGCCATGGGCGGCGGTGAGGTCGCGAGCGGCGGTGATGAAGCGCGCGATGGCTTCATTGCGAAGCGGGCTGGCGGGGGGGTACAGGCGCACGGCCCCGAGTGCGGACGCAAGCATGCGGAGCAGGTCCTCGGCTCGCGCGGGAAGCGTTCCGGTCGGGTGCTCCATGGCTCCTCCTCTCGCATCTCCGGGGCCTGTGGGTATATCGTCAACAGTCGTAGCATAAACGGCGCGCGTCTGTGCGACTCGTTTCGGAAACGCGGCAACACGTATATCGTATTCCCTATCGCGGCGGTCAGAAGGGTGTTCGTGGCACTTCGCAGCGATGCATACTACCGTCAGCTCGTCGAAGACGAGCTCCGCGCGGCCGGTGTGAGTGAGCCGCCGATCGCGTTGGAGACGGTCGCCTCTCATCTCGGCATACCCGTCCGTACCTTGTCCCTTCCGCCGTGGTTCAACGCGGCGCTGATCTACGAAGACGGTCTCCCCGCGATACTGCTCAACTCGTCACGGCCCATCGGGGTGCGTCAGCTGGGACTCGGTCACGTGCTTGCCCATGTCCTCGTCGTCATCAACGATCCCGAGGAGTCGTATCCTCGCGACCGGGAGCGCGACCACAAGGTGGCCGATCTCATGGCGGCCGAGTTCACGACTCCGGGCTTCATAGTCCGCGACCAGGCCCAGAAGTGGTTCAACGACTACCGCTATCTGGCCGGGCTGTTCGGTGTGCCGGAAGCGCGCATGTTCGAAGCGATGCGCGACCTGGGGATCATCAAGAGCCGCGGCGTGGTCTGGGACTACTGACCGGGCTGTCGGCGCCTGCTGGTATCATCGACGGAGGGTCGATATCGACTCTTCCAAGCCCGGGAGGTAGATAGGCATGCGAACGTCCTACGCAGTCGGCGTCGATGTCGGCGGCACGAGAGTGGCCGCTGGGCTCGTCGAGCGCAAGGGCAGGATCGTCAAGGAGGTCCGTACGCTCACCCCCAGGGACGCCGGACCGTTCGCGATCGTGGATGCGATCATCGAGCTCATCGAAGACGTGTCATCGGGCGTCCATCCGTCCGAGATCGCCGGGATCGGCGTCGGGCTGCCGGCGCAGATCGATTTCCTCAAGCAGTCTGTGGAGTTCTGCACCAACCTCCCCCTCAATGGCGTGGATATGCGTTCGCTGATCATGTCGCGGGTACGCCACTCCGTGACGATCGACAACGACAGCAACTGCGCCGGGATCGGCGAGAGCAGGTTCGGGGCGGGCAAGAAGGCCCGCGATTTCGTGATGATCACGCTCGGCACGGGCGTCGGCGGGTCGCTGTTCTTCAACGGCGAGCCCTATCGGGGGTCGCGCGGTCTCGCTGCTGAGATCGGCCACATGGTGGTCGATCTCGATGGGCCGCCCTGCCCGTGTGGCGGTACCGGTCATCTCGAGTCGTTCGTGGGGCGCCCCGCCCTTGCGGCGCGCGGAAGAGAAGCCGCGCGGACGTTCCGTGCCCACACCCTGCGTGAGGCGGCCGGCGGCGATGCGGAGCAGATCACCGCTGAGCATGTGATCGAGGCCGCTCTCGCGGGCGACGAGGACGCGCGGAAGATCCTGCTCGAGGCGGGAGAGGTGCTCGGACGGGCGCTCGTGGGAGTCGTCAACCTGCTCAACCCGCGGCTCGTCATCGTGGGTGGCGGCGTGGGCGAGTCGTGCGGCTTCCTGGTAGAGCGCGCCGCCGAGATGGTCGATGCGGAGGCGTTGGCTGGTCGACGCGACGTGCGGGTGGTCCAGGCCGAGCTCGGCAATGACGCGGGAATGCTCGGCGCTGCGGCGCTCGCGTTCGACGAGCATGATTCACGCGAGGGGATACAGCGATGAGCGCCGCGGGTACGGAGAAGGCGTCCGCACAGGTGTTCTTTGCGCCGATGCGCTCGCGCATGAAGCGCAGCATGGTGGCGCGCATGGGCGGGCTCCTCGGCAAGGCAGGACTCGGAGGGGCGATCGCCGAGGGCGATCTGGTGGCGGTCAAGCTGCACTTCGGGGAGCAGGGGAACACAGGATTCGTCCACCCGGTGTTCCTGCGCGAGGTGGTCAGAAGGGTGCGTGACGCCGGGGGCAAGCCGTT
>DSAI01000093.1 GCA_011372845.1 Actinomycetota bacterium | reverse complement strand
CACCTGCGCCACTTTCTGGAAGTGCGAGGGTGTGGCGCGCGTGCCGAGGAACACATCGCCGTGCTCCAGCATCTCGCGCGCGATCGACCGCACCTGCGACGGCGTCTTGCCTTCGCAGAACACGACCTCCGCGAACCCGCACCTGAGCGCGCGGTGGTGGTCGACCTTGGCGTCCTCGATCTCCCCGAACGGCAGCCGAGCGAGCGATTCTGCGGCGTCATCCGCCGACAGCGCTCCTGACGCGACCGCATCCAGGAGTTCCCGTAGTCTCTGTGGGTCCATGCAACGCCTCCTGCGTCTGTGGTGCCAACGGGTGCGGTTAGCACAATCGTTCTCCGAAGGTTATACACTGTTGGGACATCGTCTTGAGACAGAGGGCATGGTTGCGTGGATACTCCCGACGTCATACGCCGCATCGACTGGCCGCTGCGGCTCATCATCGCAGGCCGTCTTCTCGCGGGCCTTTCCCTTCTGATAGTCCACCTTATCAACGCCGGAAGCGCCACATATGCGGTCTCCACGATCGTGGGCGTCACGATGTACGGCGGGTGGACGATCGTGTGGGCGGTCTGGGCGTACCGGCTCAGGACACGCGACCTCACGCGTATCCTCACGGCTACGGCGCTGGTGGACGCGGTGGCGCTGTGCATGCTCACTGCCGCAACATGCGCCCCGGGCGATCCGTACTTCGCATGGTACGTGGCCGAGGCCGTGCTCTTCGCACTTTTGCTGAGGCGCCGCCGGGCTTGGACGCTGGCGGGCGTCCTTGCCATCTCGTACGCCCTGGGCACGGCGTTGCGCGGTGCAGTGACCGATCCCGTGTGTTACTTGTTCCTGCTCGTGAGCGCCGGCAGCCTTCTGGCGATAGGCATCGTCGTGGCGATCGTGCTCGGCAGACAGGAGGAGCGGCAGCGCAAGATGGAGGAGCAGCGCGCCGAGATGGAGACGCTCAACGACCGTCTTGAGCGGAGTGTGGGCGAACTGCGGGCCGTCACGGAGATCACCGAGCTCATCCACTCCACGCTGGAGGTCGAGGCGGTCGGCCCCATGCTGCTCGACATACTCGAGAAGGTCATCGACATCCCCTCGGCATCACTCTACGTGATCGACAAGGCCAAGCAGGAGACGCTGTTCACCACCAGCAGCGCACGTCCGATGGGGTTCCGCGGCTACTCGGGCTTCGAGATATCCGGACCGTCCACCACGTCGGAGGCGACAGGCGCGTTCTCGTGCATCGAACTCGTGGACCACGAGAGCACGGCGGTGATCCTCTGCGCGGATGAGGGCGCCATCGAGAGGCTCACCCGGGACGATCGCGTGGTGCTTCAAGCGGTCGCTTCGGAGCTGGTGGTGGCGGTTGAGAACTCGAGGCTGTACCGCCTCACCAAGCGCCTCTCGATCACCGATGAGCTCACCGGGCTGCACAACTACCGCTTTCTGCAGCAGCGTCTCGATGAGGAGCTCAGCCGTGCCAAGCGGTACGGCAAACGCCTGTCGTTCCTGATGCTCGACATCGACGACTTCAAGCGCGTGAACGACGTGCATGGCCACCGCGTGGGCGACCAGGTCCTGGCCGAGGTGGGCCGGCTTCTCAAGAGCACCGTGCGCGAGGTGGATATCGTTGCGCGATACGGCGGCGAGGAGTTCTCGGTGATACTTCCCGAGACAGATGCGCCGGGCGCGTTCATCGTGGCTGAGAAGATCCGCGAGACGGTGAGCCTGCACCGGTTCGAGGACGCCGACGGCCAGCCGGTGGTGCATGCTACCGTGTGCATCGGGCTTGCGAGCTATCCGTCGCACGCCAACGACAAAGAGTCGCTGCTCCGCGCGGCCGACGACGCCGTGTACCACGCCAAGGCCACCGGGAAGGACCGGGTCCGCGCTCCGCGGCTGCGTATCAGGCGCGGTGGCGTGGAGTCCCCAATCTAGAGAGGATCGCCGAGTGACCACTATCGCCTATCTGGGACCGGAAGGTACGTTCAGCGAGGTCGCGGCGCTCTCCCTCGGCATGCCGGAGATGAAGTTGCACTCATGCGTGAGCATCGCCGAGGTATTCGAGGCGGTGGAGCGTGGGAAGGCCGATATCGGCGTGGTGCCGATCGAGAACTCGATCGAGGGCTCCGTCGTGGCCACGCTCGATGCGCTCGTCTTCGACTCGTCCCTCGAGATCCAGCAGGAGCTCGTGCTCGACATCAGGTTCGCCCTGGTTGCGTCGCCCGGCACCGCCCTGGCCGATGTCACCTCGGTGGTGGCGCATCCGCAGGCGTCGGGGCAGTGCAGGCGGTGGCTCGAGCGGCACTTGCCGGGGCGGCCCGTCTCGGCGGCGAACAGCAACGCCGAGGCCGTGGCCACGGCCGCCTCCACCCCGGGCACGGCTGCGCTCGGACCGGCTCTGGCCGCTGTGATCTACGACGCCGAGGTGCTCGAGGACGACGTGCAGGACTATGCCGGCAACCAGACGCGGTTCGTGGTGATTGGCAGGGGACTGCGTCCACGCACCGGTCATGACAAGACGTCGCTGGCGCTGTTCATGAAGCGCGACAAGCCCGGGGCGCTCCTGATGATCCTCTCCGAGTTCGCGTACGGCGACATCAACCTCACCAAGATCCAGAGCCGCCCCACGAAGCGTCAGCTCGGCGACTACATGTTCTTCGTGGACCTCGAGGGGCACGTGGACGACGAACATGTGCGGCTCGCGCTGGACTGTCTGCGGCTGAAGCTGCGCGAGGTGAAGGTGCTCGGCAGCTACCCTGTGGCCGGTTAGGCGCACTGCAAGTCACGCACGGGCGCTGCACCCGGGCCGCTAGGGCGTACCGTCCATCGCCACATATCGACCGCCGGAACCTCATCCGATCACGCGCATTGCACTCTCGGCGTCGTATCGCTATAAGAAGACGTAATGCAAGCGATAAGCCCACGTGACTGAGTGGAGCCTCGTATGAGCGATCAGGCTGTGGACTACCATCCGATGTGGGACGAGCTCGGCCTCGACCTCCCCACGCACGACGCGCTGCTGGAGGCGGTGGGTCAGCTCTTCAGCGACGCCTACCTCACGCAGGAGAACCGCCCCAAGGGGATGGACTACCTCAACTTCGTGAT
>DSAI01000072.1 GCA_011372845.1 Actinomycetota bacterium | reverse complement strand
CCTGATGGGCGCGTCACCACGCTGGGCCGTGGCGGGAGTGACACCACAGCGTGCGCGCTCGGTGTGGCTCTCGGGGCCGAGGCCGTGGAGATCTACACCGACGTCGATGGTGTCATGACCGCGGATCCCAGGTCGTGCGGCACCGCCATGGTTCTCGAACGCCTCAGCGCTGACGAGTTGTTCCAGATGGCGCGACACGGATCGCGCGTCGTGCACACGCCCGCGGCCGAGCTCGCGCTTTCCAGCGGCCTGTCGGTACGGGTGCGCAACACGTACAGCGATCACCCGGGGACCGTAGTCGCCGACATCGCTTCGTATCGGCCGTCGTCGGTGGCGACCGCCGTGTCGCACTCAGTGGGGATCGCCCGCATCCGTGTCGCCATCCCCGGAGAGGACGACGGTGCAGCTCACATGGACGCGCTCACCCGGGTGTTCCGCGCGATGGCGGATGCCGGTGTGTCACTTGATATGTTCACGCCGTCCACCACCACGCTGCTGTTCACTGTACGAGAGCAGGACGTGCCCCGTGCATGTTCCGTGCTGGAGACGTGCGGATTGACCTACGAGCTGCGACAGGGACTTGCGAAGGTCACCCTGATCGGCGCAGGCATGCACGGAGTACCGGGTGTCATGGCGCGAGTGGCGGAGTCGCTCGCGGAGGCAGGCGTCAACCTCCTCCAGACAGCGGACAGTCACACCACCATATCCGTGCTGGTCCCGGCCGACGAGGCGGTCATCGCGGTGTCCGTGCTGCACGATGCGTTCGACCTCTCTAGCTGAGCGAATGTGACGCTTGGCTGCCAACGACCGCGCCGGCAGGCGGGGTGTGGCACAATACTTCGGATAGACACGTATGCGACCGGGCGTCCGGACAACGCCCTGATGCTGAGGGGGCTACCCACGATGACCGAGCCTCGATTCGGACGGCTTCTCACAGCCATGGTCACGCCGTTCGACAACGACGGCGGGCTTGACCTTCCGCGGGCCCAGGAGCTCGCACGCCGGCTGATCGACCAGGGGACCGAAGCGCTGGTCGTCTGCGGTACCACCGGCGAGTCGCCCACCGTCTTCTACGACGACAAGCTGCGCCTGTTCGAGGCCGTCCTCGAAGCCGTCGACGGATCCGCTCCTGTCATAGCCAATGCCGGAGACAACTGCACCGACGACTCCGTCGCGTTCGCCAGGAAGGTCGTGGAGGTCGGCGTCGACGGCGTCATGGCGGTCGTCCCGTACTACAACAAGCCCCCGCAAGAGGGCTTGTACCGGCACTTCGGCTCGATCGCGAGCGCTGTGGATGTCCCGGTGATCCTCTACAACATCCCCGGACGTTCGGTGGTGAACCTGGAGGCGTCCACCACGCTCCGGCTCGCCGCGCACTTCGACAACATCGTCGCGGTCAAGGAGGCCTCATCCAACCTCACGCAGATCGCCGCGATCATCGACGGCGCACCGCTCGGTTTCGAGGTTCTCTCCGGCAACGACGAAGACACCCTCCCGATGATGGGTCTCGGCGCTACGGGCGTGATCTCGGTAGCCTCGCATGTGGCCGGACCTCAGCTCGCCGAGATGCTCTCAGCGCAGGCCTCCGGCGACCACACCCGGGCGCTCAAGATCCATCTCGAACTGATGCCGCTGTTCAAGGGGCTGTTCATGACCGCCAATCCGATCATGGTCAAGAAGGCGCTCGAACTCGCAGGGTTCCCGGTGGGCGGGTGCCGCCTGCCGCTGATCCCCGCGAACGATGACCAGACACTCGAGCTCGCGACCATCATGCGCCGACTTCACCTGCTCAACGACTGAGACGCCACCGTCAAGGGGGCGTTGCACGACGCACCACCATTCTGCCGCCAGACCAAGAAGGAGCACACGGAGCAGTCCATGACATCGAAGAAGAACCGCCTTAGGGTCATCCCTCTGGGAGGTCTTGACGGTATCGGGAAGAACATGACCGTTCTCGAGCTTGGGAACGACATGATCGTGATCGACGCCGGCCTGATGTTCCCCGACGACGACCACCCCGGAATCGACCTGATCCTGCCCGACTACAGCTACATCGTGCAGCGCAGGGACAAGCTGCGGGGCATCATCATCACCCACGGTCACGAGGACCACACCGGCGCGTTGCCCTACCTCCTGAAGGACCTTGGAGCGCCGGTGCCGGTGCTCGGCACCAATCTCACGCTCGGCATCATCGCGGGTAAGCTCGAGGAGCATCGGATCAAGAAGCCGAAGCTCCGTGAGATCAAGCCCGGCGGACACGTCAATCTCGGCATGTTCGGCCTGGACTTCTTCGCGGTGAACCACTCGATCCCCGACGGTGTCGCGGTGTACGTCCGCACTCCTGCGGGAACGGTGCTGCATACCGGCGACTTCAAGCTCGACCAGACGCCGATCGACGGCCGATTCACCGATTTCGCCGGATTCGCCAGAGCGGCCAAACAGGGCGTGACCCTGCTGCTCAGCGACTCCACAGGCGCCGAGAACCCCGGCCACACACCGTCGGAGGCCGTGGTGGGCTCGTCGCTCAGATCGATCTTCGCTTCGGCACAACAGCGCATCATCGTGGCCTCGTTCGCCTCACATGTCCATCGCGTCCAGCAGATCTGCGATGCTGCGGTGGCATGCGGCCGCAAGGTGGTGGTCACGGGAAGGTCCATGGTGAACATCACACGGATCGCGCGTGACCTCGGCTATCTCCATATCGCCGATGATGACATCGTCGATGCTTACGCGATGGGCAACCTGCCCGCTGACCAGGTCATGGTATTGTGCACCGGCAGTCAGGGAGAGCCCCTCTCGGCGCTTGCCCGGATCGCCAACGGCGACCATCGCACCGTCAAGCTCGAAGAGGGCGACACGGTCGTCATATCCGCAAGCCCGGTCCCGGGCAACGAGAAGGCGGTCAGCCGTGTGATGAACCGCCTCTACCATGCGGGCGCGAACGTGGTCCACAAGGGAATGGCCAGGGTCCATGTATCCGGCCACGCATCAGCAGAGGAACTGAAGCTCATGCTCAACCTCGTGAAGCCTGAGTACATGATGCCGGTCCACGGGGAGATCAGGCACCTGCATGCCCACCGCGAACTCGCCAAGTCCGTAGG
>DSAI01000196.1 GCA_011372845.1 Actinomycetota bacterium | reverse complement strand
CGCTTACGGCGATGCTCGCGATCGGGTCGGTGGTCCCGGCGCTCTACCACCGCGAGCTCGACCTCATGCTCCTCGGCGACGAACGCGCCGGGCAGCTCGGCGTGTCGGTGGAGCGGTTCAAGATGGTGGTGCTGGCATCGGCCTCGCTTGTTGTGGCAGGCGCCGTGTCGGTGTCGGGTCTCATCGGCTTCGTGGGCCTCATGACGCCGCATATGGTGCGGCTCGCGCTCGGTCCCCGGCACCGGTTGCTGCTGCCCGCCTCGGTGCTCGCGGGGGCAATCGTGCTCGTGGTGGCCGACCTCCTGGCACGCATCGTCCTTGCGCCCGTGGAGATCCCCGTGGGCATCGTCACGGCGCTCGCCGGCGGCCCGTTCTTCCTGTGGATCCTGCTGCGCAAGGAGCGTGCGCGATGAGCGGCCGCGCGCTCGGGTTCCGCGATGCGTCCTTGGGGTACGGGGAGCGTGCCGTGGTGACGGGCGCCTCGTTTGCGGTGGCCCCCGGCGAGTTCGTGGGGCTCGTGGGCCCCAACGGGGCGGGGAAGTCCACTCTGCTCCGCGCCATCACCGGTAACGCCACGGTCACCGCGGGCGACATCACATGGGGCGACGTCTCGCTCGTACGCATGCCAGAGCGGGAGCGGGCGCGACTGGTGGGCGTGGTGCCGCAGACGCAGGCCGCGTCCTTCGCGTTCACGGCGCGCGCGTATGTGGAGATGGGGCGCCATGCGCATCTCGGGAGGCTGGCGGATCCGGGTCCGGCCGACAGTGCGATCGTGGACGACGTGATGGCACGCACCGACACCGCCCGTCTGGCCGATGAAGCCGCCGATGAGCTCTCGGGCGGCGACCTCCAGCGGCTCACGCTCGCGCAGGCGCTTGCGCAGCAGCCGCGTGTGCTGCTTCTCGACGAGCCCACCAGCCACCTCGATCTCAACCATGCGCTCCAGGTGCTCGAGCTGGTGCGTTCGCTCACCGATGACGGCATGGCGGTCCTCGGCGTGTTCCACGACCTCGGCCTGGCCGCGCGTTATGCGGACCGCATAAGCATCGTGGCGGGCGGAGGGGTCACGCCCCCGGCGCCCCCGGCCGAAGCGCTCGATGCGCAGGTGGTCTCCGATGTCTTCGGCGTGAGGGCCGTGGTGCGCACCGATCCCGTTACGGGGAGCGTGGCGGTGACCCCGGTGGTACGTGGCGCCGACCTCGCTCCGGCCGTGGCCGGACCCGCGATAGGTCTCGTATGCGGCTCCGGAACGGGCGCGGGCATCATGCGCCAACTTGCGCTCGCGGGCCACCCGCTCTACGCGGGCGCCCTCAACCGGGGCGATGTGGACCAGGCCGTGGCCGAGGCTGTGGGTGCGGAGATCGAACCGCTGCCTGCGTTCGGGCAAATCGGGGAGGCCGAGGCCGCCCGCGTTCGCGAGGGCTACGGCCGCTGCGCGTGCGTGGTGGTCTGTCCAACACCCTTCGGCGGCGCCAACCTGCCCAACCTTGAGGCCGCGCTCTCAAGCGGGCGCCCGCTGGTGCTGGTGGGCGGGATGGACGCCGGTCGCGACTTCACCGGTGGCGCGGCCCGTCGCCTGTGGGAAGCAGCGCTCGCAGGGGGTGCGGTGCGGGTAGACACAGAAGCAGAGGTGACGGGCGCCGTTGAGCGCCTCATACGGATGGAGGCGTGATGGCAGCGCTCGACCGCGGGCTGGTACAGGTCTACACGGGAGACGCCAAGGGCAAGACGACCGCCTCGGTGGGGCTCGCCGTGCGTGCCGCGGGGGCCGGGCTCCGTGTGGCGTTCGTACAGTTCGTGAAGGGCGGGGACCGGTCGAGCGAGCTCGGGGTGCTGGAGCGTGTGGGCGTGCGCGTGGAGCGTCCTGCCGAGCGCACAACAGGTCTGCTCAGCGGCGGGATCCATGACGACGACCGTGCCGCCGCTGCCGAGGCGTGGTCGATCGCCAAGGACGCCCTCTCCGGCGACCAGTACGACCTCGTGGTGCTCGACGAGATCAACGTGGCAATGCGATACGGCCTCGTGGAGACCGACGACGTGCTGGCGGTGCTGGACGCCCGCTATCCCACGGTGGAAGTGGTGCTCACGGGGCGGGGAGCCCCGGACCCGATCATCGAGCGGGCGGATCTCGTGACCGAGATGATGCTGGTGAAGCATCCGTTCGACCAGGGTATTGACGCCCGCAAGGGCATCGAGTTCTAGAGCGAGCAGCCCGCGATCTGCCCCCGGCACACGATCTCGAGCGTCGTGTGCGACTGACTGCGGAGCGTGCGCGCAAGCGCCGCCTGGGCCGCCTGCGGGGAGTTGTTCTGCTCCGAGATGTGCATCGCGAAGACCTGCGAGAGCCCGCGCCATGCGGCGGCCCTGAGGGCGTCCGCGGCGGCGTCGTTGGAGAGGTGGCCGGTGCCTCCCGCGATCCGCCGTTTGAGGAACGGCGGATACGGCCCGGTGTCGAGCATCAGGCGGTCATGGTTGGCCTCGATGCCGATCACATGAGCGCCTGCGAGAGCCTCGGCGGCCTCGGCGGTGATCACGCCCGTATCGGTGGTGACCACCACACGATGCCCCCGTCTGCTCTCGAAGCCGTACCCGCAGGGGTCGGCAGCGTCGTGTGAGCTCGGGAACGCCGTGATCTTCATGCCGGCCAGAGAGAAGCGGTCACGTCTGTCGATCGTGACGGTCTCCGGTACGTCGGCAAGCGAGCTTGCGATCGCCTGGAGTGTGCCGGCAGTGCCGTAGACGGGTACGCCGAGCTTCCGCGCAAGGACCCGCACCCCGCGCACGTGGTCGGAGTGCTCGTGGGTGAGCACGATAGCCTCGATGCGCGCGTCGGCGCCACCTGCCACAGTGAGGCGGCGCAGCGTCTCCCGGGCCGAGATGCCCGCATCCAGGAGTATGGCCCGTCCGCCCGACTCGACGAGGGTCGCGTTGCCGGACGAACCGGAAGCGAGAACGGTCAGGCGCACCGATGCGCCTTGATGGTGATGTGCTTGGACATGCGAGGGATTGTACCGCGTCCGCCTGACATGTGGTGTGGCTCTCCGGCCCGCTGGGGGAATACACTCGCAACACGGATACACATGTCCGTCGGGTCCGCGCCGCGTGGG
>DSAI01000031.1 GCA_011372845.1 Actinomycetota bacterium | reverse complement strand
TGATGCGCAAGGACGTCGCGCGCTTTGGCCTGCGACGCGCGGCGGTGCAGTACATCACGGATGCCGAGGAGGCATTGCGTTTTGCCAAGGAGGCGATCGAGCCGATCGTGGGCGCCGCGGTGCCGATCGTGCCGATACCGGCGGTGGTGGGCCTGCACGTGGGGTCAGCGGTAGGGGTGGTCTACGAGACCGCCGAGCCCATGCGCGACTGAGGTCGTTGCCTCAGTGACATGCGGTGCAGGCGCTACTGCGAGACGATGCGGTACCGGACCTCGTGGACGCCGTTGAAGTCGAGCGCCCGCGCCACGCCGGGCCCCAGATCCCATTCGCGCCCGGGGACGTACGGTCCGCGGTCCTCGACGCTCGCCACGGCCCGCTTGCCCTTGTACTCGAACTCCACGAGCGTGCCGAAGGGCAGGGTCTTGTGGGCGACCATCATCGTGTAGGGGCCGATCTCCTCCCCGCTCGCCCCGCGGCCGGTGAAAGTGGCGCTGTAGTGCGAGGCCACGGCGGTACGCCACTCGCCTGAGCCGGAGACGTCCTGACTCGGCGTGCTCTGCGCGGCGGCTTTGGCCCGCGCCTCCGCCGCCGCGGCCCGTGCGGCTTCCTCGGCGGCGCGTACCCGCGCTTCGTACTCCTCGAGCGCCGCCTGGCTCTTCTCAAGCTGCGCCCGGGCGATGGCCAGCTCTCCCGCGAGCGTATCCATCGCCCGCGCCTGTTCGGCCTGCATCTCCATCAGGCGCCGGGCGGTCTCCTCGGCTTCGGCTCGCGCGGTCTTCAGCGCCTCGAGGTCGGACGCGTCCTGGCGGGCAAGCCGCGCAAGGATGTCGAGACGCACCTCGAGGTCCTGGATGCTCGATGCCCCGAACAGCAGGAGGAGCATCGCTTCCTCGCCGGAGCGGTACATGCTCACCACCCGCGCGCTCAGCAGCGACTGACGCAACTGTTCTTCGGCCACTGCGGTATCGAGGTCGGCGGACGCCTCGGCAAGACGGGCTTCGAGTGCGGTCGACTCGGCCTGGGCCTCTTCGTACCGGGCAACGGCGCTCTCAAGCGCGGCTCGATCTGCGGCCACCTGCCCCTGCGTGGGAGCGGCAGCGGCGGGCGCGACCTGCACCGCAACCGCGCACAGGACGCCGAGCGTCACTACCCGATGGATGAGACGTGTACGTAACGACATGCCGGAGAGTGTAGCACCGCAAGGGGACATGCGGCTCTCCGTGGGCCGGGCTGTGACCTGACGGTCACTCAGGAGGGTACGTGGCGTTCAGGTGATCGATGATCGTGGCGCGCTCCTCGTCGGTCACCTGGAGGCCCTTGACCTCCATGCGAGCCACGGTGCCCTCCCAATCCGCTCTGGCCGAGCTCGACGCGCTGGTCACCCAGTCCACCGAGTGGCATGTGTCACACCGCGACTGGACGAGCGATGGGCCGTCGGTGCCGCCGGAGCACGCCCCCAGGGCGACCGTGACGATGACGAGGAAGGCGAGTACGACAGCTGTGCGGCTCCTATGTGTCATGAAGACCTCCAGACGACGGGTGGCTTAGCCGACGATCTTCAGCCAGATGGCTGCGTAGTAGCCGGCCAGCGTGGTGAGCGAGGTCAGCACTGTGCCCCATACGAGATCGATGAGGGTGATGGTGAGCGGCCAGTCACGCAGCGTGGCCAGGTTGGTGAGGTCGTACGTGGCGTACGCGAGGAACCCGAACAGTGCGCCGCGCCACAGCGCTTCGGTGAGAGAGCCCGCCTGCACTCTGGGGATCACTGCGAGGGCGACGACGCCGATCACGTACAGCATGTAGAAGACCGCCGCAGCTGACAGGACGGGTTTCTCGGCCAGGAGTCCCGACAGGGCGGGACGGTAGAGCCGCGGCGTTGCGGTAAAGAGCCACACGACGTCGATGGCCAGGAACGCCACGAGCGTCAATCCGTACAGCGCGGCAAGCTTTGGCAGAGTCATGACGCCTCCTAACGCAGCACGCGGACAGCGCGGCCATCACAACGGCCTGGTTCGATGGTACCCGCAGGGCATCCGGATGTCGCGCTGCCGCGTCACGTTGGTCACGTTTCGTGCGTGATCAGGGCCTCATGGGGGGGCGAGCGCGATCGTGCCAGACGCCGTCTGGTTCCGCCGTCGATGCGTGCCGAGCAGTACGTTCCACGAGCGCCCCGCCGTGGCGTGGGGTAACGTCACGGAGCGCGTCCGGCGCGTGAAGTTCAGCAGGACGGCCACACGTTCGTCCGGCGTCGTGCGCAGGTACGCGTACACGCCGCGCGGTATCCCGTCGATCTCGTGGTAGTCGCCCACCGCGAAAGCGGGCGTCCGCGCACGGAGGTGTATAAGGTCGCGGTACCAGGACAAGAGCGAGTCCGGCTCGCCGGTCTCGGCCTCCACGTTCCGAGTGGCGTTCGATGCGTGCACGGGAAGCCACGGGGAGCCTACCGAGAAGCCGGCGCCGTCCTCGGCGGTCCACCGCATCGGGGTACGGCATCCATCGCGGCCCACGCCAAGCGGCCAGAACTTGCGGCCGACGGGATCGCGCTGGAGACGCCGGGGGATGCGGCTCTGCACCATGCCCAGCTCCTGGCCGTAGTACAAGATGGGGGTGCCGCGGAGCGTGAGCAGCATGGCTGCGACGATCTTGTCGCGCGCGTCCGCATCCAGGATGCCGCCCAGACGGGAGTGCGACCGCGCCAGGTCGTGGTTGTCCAGGTAGTAGCACGGCCACGCGTGGGCCGGAAGGTGCTCTTCCAGCCAGCCCACAGAGCGGCGGAACCCCTCCGCGCGCCATCGCTGGCGTACGAAGTCCAGGTAGAAGGACAGATGGAGCCGGTCGGTCCCGTCGCCGAGGAATGCGACGCAGTCCTCGCGACGATCGGAGAACACCTCTCCCATCAACACGCGTTCGCCGTAGGCATCGGACAGCGTTCGGAGCTCGTGTGCGACCTCAAGGCTCTCCGGTTGGGAGAAGTCGTGCAGGTGACTCTGGGCGCGCCAGGGCCGTATCCCCGGCTTGATGGGGTTATCGCGCAGAGCGGCGTCCTCATAGAGGAAGTTCACCAGGTCGAGGCGGAACCCGTCTACGCCACGCTCCAGCCAGAAGCGTGCGGCATCGAGCATCTCGC
>DSAI01000048.1 GCA_011372845.1 Actinomycetota bacterium | reverse complement strand
TTTTGCGACTTCACGCCTCTTGAAGGGAACCATGCACTTGGCAAAGCGCGATGACGCTATAGAGATGGAGGGTACCGTTCTTGAGGCCCTGCCCAACGCGATGTTCAGGGTAGAGCTCGACAACGGTCACAAGATGCTGGCCCACATCTCCGGCAAGATGCGGATGCACTACATCCGTATCCTCCCGGGTGATAAGGTCGTCGTCGAGTTGTCCCCGTACGACCTCACCCGTGGTCGGATCACGTATCGCTTCAAGTAGGACGTTCGTCATCGGGGGTCATGGAGACACCCGGCACCGTGTTAGCGTTTCAAGAAAGAACACGCCTGCGGCTGGGCGATGAGATAGATCGAAGTACGACAACAACGGAAAAGGGAACCAGGGCATGAAAGTCAGACCTTCCGTTAAGAAGATGTGCGAGAAATGCAAGGTCATCCGCCGCCATGGACGGGTACTCGTGATATGCGAGAACCCGCGCCACAAGCAGCGGCAGGGCTAGGAGGGAGCGGGCTTTGGCACGCATTTCGGGCGTCGACCTACCGCGCGAGAAGCGCGTGGAGATCGGCCTGACCTACATCTATGGCATCGGGCTCACCACAGCGCAGCAGATCCTGCGTGAGACCGGCATCAATCCGGACACGCGCGTGCGCAACCTCACCGAAGAAGAGGTCGTTCGTTTGCGCGAGTTCATCGATCGGAACCTCAAGGTCGAAGGTGATCTGCGACGTGAGACGAGTCAGAACATCAAGCGGCTGATGGAGATCGGTTGCTACCGGGGCCTTCGTCACCGCCGGGGTCTGCCGGTGCGGGGACAGCGGACGCACACCAACGCGCGCACCCGCAAGGGTCCCCGTCGCCAGATCGGCGCGAAGAAGAAGGGCAAGTAGCATATGGCTGCTAAGAAGAAGAACGCCAAGACCAGGGTCCGCCGCAGCGAGCGAAAGAACATCGCCGTCGGGCAGGCCTACATCAAGAGCACGTTCAACAACACGATCATCAGCATCACCGACCCGCAGGGCAACGTGATCGCCTGGAAGTCGGCCGGTCAGGTCGGGTTCAAGGGCTCGCGTAAGTCCACGCCGTTCGCCGCCCAGCTCGCTGCCGAGCAGTGTGCGAAGCTGGCGCAGGAGCACGGCGTGCGCAAGGTGTCTGTGTTCGTGAAGGGTCCCGGCTCCGGCCGTGAGACCGCGATCCGTTCGTTGCAGGCCGCAGGCCTGGAAGTGGCGAGCATCCAGGATCGTACCCCTGTCCCGCACAACGGCTGCCGGCCGCGCAAGCGCCGCCGCGTGTAGTTTCTGGGAGGATCGACCTCTATGGCACGTTACACAGGGGCGGACTGCAGGCAGTGCCGCCGTGAAGGTGAGAAGCTCTTTCTGAAGGGTGACCGGTGCTACACGGACAAGTGTGGCATGGAGAAGCGCCCGTACCCTCCGGGGCAGGCGGGGAAGAAGCGCCCGCGCGACTCGGAGTATCGTGTTCAGCTTCGTGAGAAGCAGAAGGCGAAGCGCATCTACGGGGTCCTGGAGAAGCAGTTCCGGACCTACTACCAGATCGCGATGCGCCAGCCCGGCATCACCGGTGAGAACCTGCTCCGGCTGCTAGAAAGCCGTCTCGACAACGCCGTGTATCGTCTCGGTTTCGCCGCGTCACGCGACGAGGCCCGTCAGATGGTGCGTCACGGTCACTTCACCGTGGACGGTCACCGGGTGGACATCCCATCGTTCCGCGTGCGTCCCGGAGCCGTGATCGCCGTCGGCGAGAAGTCGAAGGACATGACGGCGATCAAGGCCGCGCTCATCTCGTCCTCGAAGATCGAGGTGCCGGGATGGCTCGAGGTGGATGTCGAGAAGCTGCAGGGCCGCGTGCTCTCGCTGCCGGCCCGCGAGCAGATCGAAGCACCGATCCGCGAGCAGCTCATCGTCGAGCTGTACTCGAAGTAACCACGCCTTGCCAGCCAAGGAGGCTTAGAGCATGACCGAGTTCATGAGGCCGAAAGTGACCGTTGACGAGATCGATGCGCGCACCGCTCGCTATGTGGTGGAGCCGCTCGAGCGTGGCTACGGATACACCCTCGGCAACTCGATGCGTAGAGTGTTGCTGTCGTCGCTCCAGGGCGCGGCCGCGACCTCGATCAGGATCGAAGGAGTGCAGCACGAGTTCGCAACGGTGGAGGGTGTCCGCGAGGATGTCACCGACATCGTTCTGAACGTGAAGGGTCTCGTTTTCAGCGATACGGGGATCGGCGAAGGGGAGGCGGTAGCGACTCTGGTCGCCGCCGGCCCTGCCACGGTGACCGGTGCGGGTCTCAAGGTCCCTGCCGAGTTCTCGCTCGTCAACCCCGAGCATGTGATCGCGACCCTCGAGAAGGGCGCCAAGCTCGAGATGAGCATCCGTATCGGCGTGGGGCGTGGCTACGTCTCCGCGGACCGTAACAAGCGGATCGATGACCCCATCGGCGTGATCACCGTGGACTCGGTGTTCAGCCCGGTCATCCGGTGCACGTACGTCGTGGAGAACACCCGCGTGGGTCAGCGCACCGACTACGACAAGCTCGTGCTCGAGCTTGAGACGAACGGCGCCATGACTCCCGCCGATGCGGTGGCCCGTGCCGCGCGCATCATCGATGAGCACATGATGCTGTTCCTCGAGCAGGCCGAGGGTGAGCTGCCGCAGGACGGCATCTTCGAGTCGATCCCCGACGAGAAGGACAGGGTGCTCGATACGCCGATCGAGGAGTTGGACCTTACGGTCCGCTCCTACAACTGCCTGAAGCGTCAGGGTGTGAACACCATCGGCCAGCTCACGGAGTGCAGCGAGGCCGACCTGCTCAACATCCGGAACTTTGGCGCCAAGTCGATCGAGGAAGTCAAGGACAAGCTCCAGACCATGGGTCTGGGTCTCGCAGGGTAGGAGAGCGTACGAGATGAGACATGCGAAGAAGGGGCGGACGCTCGGTACCGACGCAAGCCACACCAAGGCCATGCTTCGGAGCCTCGCCGCCGCCCTGCTCGTGAACGAGCGCATCAAGACGACCGAAGCGCGCGCCAAGGAGGTGCGGACGCTCGTGGACCGCATCATCACCTGGGGCAAGCGCGGGGATGTCCATGCGCGACGTCTGGCGCTCGCCGAGCTCGGCGA
>DSAI01000096.1 GCA_011372845.1 Actinomycetota bacterium | reverse complement strand
TCCACGACGCCTGCGACGTGACCCACATGGTGCCGAGCGCCACCACCTTGGCCCTGCGCGGGATCCCCCGGCCCGACATGTAGTCGCGGACGTAGCAGCCGAGGCGCTCGTGCTCGATGAGCCAGGTGTACAGCCGCTCGGAACTGCGCACGAAGCACGCCGCCGCGAGGAGCAGGAACGGCGTGGTGGGCCACATGGGCAGGAACATGCCGATGACGCCGAGTACCAGCGACACGGCTCCCACGACAAGACAGATGTATCTGACCGCTCTCTTCATGCCCGTGTCACAGCAAGCCGGGTGCCCGGGATGCGCTCCTCAGCCCTGGTCGGTCCTGAGAAGGTCGTCGTAGGTCTCGCGACGCACGGCCCAGCGCCACTGCCCGCCCCGCACGAACACCACACCGGGGCGTACCTGCTTGTTGTAGTTGCTGCTCATCGACTGGCAGTACGCGCCGGTGGCCGCCACGCACACCACGTCGCCCGGCTCGGGACACTGCAGCGGCGCGTCGCGGACCACGATATCGCCGCTCTCGCAGTGCTTACCCGCGATGGTGCCCACCATCTCGCGGGGCCGGTCGGCCTTGTTGGCGATGAGCGCCTCGTAATGGGCGTCGTAGAGCGAGGTGCGAATGTTGTCGGACATGCCGCCGTCGACGGCCACGTACGTGCGGATGCCTGGGATCTCCTTGACCGAGCCGACGGTGTAGAGCGTCACGCCGGCGCGCGCAACGATCGAACGCCCGGGCTCCACGGCCATACGCGGGACCGCGATGCCGTGACGCTCGCACTCCTCCTTGATGCCGTCGACCACGACCTTGCCGAAGTCCTTCACCGTGGAGGGTTCGTCCGGCGCGCCGTAGGCCACGCCGAGGCCTCCGCCCACGTCGAGCATACGTACGGCGTGCCCCGTCTCGCTCTCGATCTCCCGCATGAAGGCGACCATCACCTCGATCGCCCGGGCGTAGCTGTGGAGCGCGAAGATCTGGCTACCGATGTGCATGTGCAGACCATCGAACTCAAGGCCCGGCAGCGCCATGGCGCGTTTCACGGCCTCCATCGCGAGGCCCTGGTTCAAGCCGAAGCCGAACTTGGAGTCCTCGGCGCCGGTCATGACGAAGTCGTGCGTGTCGGCCTCCACGCCCGGCGTCACGCGCACGAGCACCTTCTGGGTGACGCCGCGCTCCGCTGCCAGTGCCGAGAGTCGCTCCATCTCCTCGAAGTTGTCCACCACCACGCGCCCGATGCCGGCATCGAGGCACTCGGCGAGCTCGGCCGGCGTCTTGTTGTTGCCGTGCATCTGCACGCGCTCCATCGGGAAGCCCGCACGCACAGCGTAGGCGAGTTCGCCGCCGGACGCGCAGAGCAGGCAGCAGTCCTCCTCCTCGACGATCCGCACCATGGCGAGTGAGAGGAACGCCTTGCCCGCGTAGACGACGTCCACATCTTTCCAGTGGTAGCGCGTCCACTTCACGTACTCGGAGAGCTGATGGCGGATGGTCTCCTCATCCATCACGTAGAGCGCGGTGCCGGCCTCGCGGGCCAGCTGCACCGCATCCACACCGCCGATCCAGAGATGACCGTCCTTCACTTCGGCGGTCATCGGCAGCACGGGCAGCAGGTCGTGCCCGGTACGCTGGTCCGGCTGCGCCGGCGGACGAGGGGTCGAAGGACGGGCCATGGCAGTGTTCCTCCCCTTGGAGCGTCATCAGGTACGGGAGAGGATACACGACACCACGCCCGAGGGCGAAGCGCCGCGCCGCTACATCCGCTGTGGCGCGCTCACACCAAGCAGGCCGAGGGCGCGGGCGAGCACGATCCGCGACGCGTCGGCCAGCGCCAGCCTCGCGTTCCTGAGCCGCACGTCATCAACAACGACCTGACAGTGGGTGTAGAACTGATGGAACGCCGATGCGAGATCCTCGGCGTACGTGGTGAGTTTGTGCGGAGTGCGCTGGCGCGCCGCCACCGCCACGATCTCCGGGAACTCGGCGAGCTTGCGAAGCAGCCCGAGTTCGGCGTCGCCCGCAAGGGTGTCCGGCTCCGAACCGAGAAGCGCGAGTTCGTCGGCGCCTACCACGATCCCCGAGGCGACCGCCGCCACATCCACGCTCTCATCGGCGGTGTCGGCGCCCGAGGCCTTGCGCAGGATCGAGCAGATGCGCGCGTGCGCGTACTGCACGTAGTACACGGGATTGTCGGCGGAACGCTCCTTGGCGAGCGCGATGTCGAAGTCCACCGGCTGGTCGGTGGACCGGCGCAGGAAGAAGTAGCGTGCGGCATCCGTACCCACCTCGTCGAGCAGGTCCTCGAAGGTGACCATCTCGCCGGTGCGCTTGCTCATCCGCACGACCTCGCCGTTGCGGAAGAGGTTCACCAGCTGCCCGATGATGACCTCGAGCTTGCCGGGATGGCCGAGTGCGGCCACCGCCGACTCCATGCGCTTCACGTAACCGTGGTGGTCGGCGCCCCATATGTCGATCACCAGATCGAAGCCGCGGTCGTACTTGTCCGCGTGATAGGCGATGTCGGCGGCGAAGTACGTATAGGAACCGTCGGCTTTCTTGAGCACGCGGTCCTTGTCATCGCCGAAGTCCGTGGAACGGAACCACAGCGCGCCGTCCTGCTCGTACAGATAGCCGACCTCACGCAGCCTGCCGATCCCCCGCTCGATGGCACTGACGCCGTCCTCGGCAGCCGCATGCAGGGTGCGCTCGGAGAACCACACGTCGAAGTCCACGCCCATCCCGTGCAGCACGCGCTCAAGATGCGCGAGAACCGCCGTATACGCCTGCTCCTTGAAGTGCGCCTCACGCTCGACGGCAGGCGCATCGGCCCACGTCTCCCCTTCGGCCTCGAGGATCTCGCGCGCGATCTCCACGATGTACGCGCCCCGGTAGCCGTCCTCGGGGAACTCGACCTGCCGTCCACACAACTCCAGGTAGCGGGCGGAGACGCTTGCCGCGAAGATATCCATCTGGACGCCGGCGTCGTTGACGTAGAACTCGCGCTGCACCTCATCGCCTGCGAACGCCAGGATGCGCGCTATGCTGTCGCCGAGCGCGGCCCACCGGCCGTGACCCACGTGCATCGGGCCCACGGGATTGGCCGAGACGAACTCCACCTGAACGCGCCGGCCCGTTGCCT
>DSAI01000014.1 GCA_011372845.1 Actinomycetota bacterium | reverse complement strand
TTCAGCCGCAACCTCACGCAAGCCGCGCGCGACGGGAAGCTCGACCCCGTGATCGGGCGCACCGAGGAGATCCGCCGCGTGATCCAGGTGCTCTCGCGGCGCACCAAGAACAACCCGGTGCTCATCGGCGAGCCTGGCACGGGCAAGACGGCGATCGTGGAGGGCCTCGCGCAGCGTATCGTGGGCGGTGACGTGCCGTCCACGCTCCGTGACAAGGAAGTGGTGGCGCTCGACCTCGGCGCAATGGTGGCGGGCGCGAAGTACCGCGGCGAGTTCGAAGACCGCCTCAAGGCGGTGCTCCGGGAGATCGAGCAGGCCGAGGGGCGGCTCATCCTCTTCATCGACGAACTCCACACGCTCGTAGGCGCGGGCGCGGCCGAGGGAGCGATGGACGCGAGCAACATGCTCAAGCCCGCGTTGGCACGCGGCGAGTTGCACGCCATCGGCGCGACCACGCTCGACGAGTACCGGCAGCATATCGAGAAGGACGCGGCGCTCGAGCGGCGCTTCCAGCCGGTGTTCGTGGGCGAGCCGAGCGTGGAGGATGCGATCGCCATCCTCCGCGGCCTCAAGGAGCGCTACGAGGTGCATCACGGCGTGCGCATCGCCGACGGAGCGATCGTTGCGGCGGCCACGCTCTCCGACCGCTACATCGCCGATCGCTTCCTGCCCGACAAGGCGATCGACCTCATCGATGAGGCAGCCTCACGGTTGCGCATCGAGATCGACTCCATGCCCGAGGAGATCGACCGGCTCGACCGGCAGCTCCGGCAGTTGCAGATCGAGGAGCAAGCGCTGCAGAAGGAGACCGATGAGGCCTCGGCAGAGCGCCTCGACGCGCTGCGCGCTGAGATGGCCGACCTCTCCGAGGAGCTCTCCGGGCTCAAGGCCCGCTGGGAGAGCGAGAAGACCGTGATCACCGACGTGCAGCGCCTCAAAGCCGAGCTCGACGAGGCGCGGCTGGATGGTGAGCGCGCCGAGCGCGAGGGCGACCTCGAGCGCGCGGCCGAGATCCGCTACGGTCGCATCCCGCAGCTCGAGGGCCGGTTGCGTGAGGCGGATCAGCGCCTCAAGGACCTGCAGTCGGGCGAGGCGATGCTGCGCGAGGAAGTCACCGAGGCCGAGATCGCCGAGGTGGTGGGCTCGTGGACCGGTATCCCAGTGGCGCGGCTCATGCAGGGTGAGATGGCCAAGCTGGCAACGCTCGAGGAGCACTTGCACGAGCGGGTGGTGGGCCAGGATGAAGCCGTGTCGGCGGTGGCCGGCGCGATCCGGCGGTCGCGTGCGGGTCTCTCCGACCCGGACCGTCCCATCGGCAGCTTTCTGTTCCTCGGCCCCACGGGTGTGGGTAAGACCGAGCTGGCCCGCACGCTGGCTGCGTTCCTCTTCGACGACGAGCGCGCGATGGTGCGCATCGACATGTCCGAGTACATGGAGAAGTTCAGCGTGCAGCGGCTCATCGGCGCGCCTCCGGGCTACGTAGGCTACGAGGAGGGCGGTCAGCTCACCGAGGCGGTGAGGCGGCGGCCGTACAGCGTGATCCTGCTCGATGAGATCGAGAAGGCGCACCCCGACGTGTTCAACGTGCTCCTGCAGGTGCTCGACGACGGGCGCCTCACCGACGGGCAAGGCCGGATCGTGGGCTTCAGGAACACAATAGTGGTCATGACGAGCAACGTGGGCAGCCAGTACATCCAGGAGTTCGCCAAGAGCGGTGATGAGGAGTCGATGCGGGCGATGCTCGACGAGGCCCTGCGCGCCACGTTCCGCCCGGAGTTCCTCAACCGCGTGGACGACGTGGTGGTCTTCCACTCGCTCACGATGGAGCAGTTGGCTGAGATCGTGGACCTGCAACTCGTGCGGGTGCGCGAGCGGCTCGGCGACCGGAAGATCACACTCGAAGTCACACCGGCCGCCGCGGAGAGGCTTGCGCTCGACGGTTTCGATCCCGTGTTCGGGGCCCGGCCGCTGAAGCGGCTCATCCAGCGCGAAGTGGTGGACCGGGTGGCCCGGATGATCATCGAGGGCGCGGTGAGCGATGGCGACACGGTGACCGTCGACGTGATCGGCGACGAACTAGGCGTGAGAGGCGTGACGCACGCCGGGTAGCCCGGCCGACCGAAGGTATCAGACGGCGCCGCCGCGGGTACGCCATGCGCGGCGGCGTTCGAGAGACAGTGGAGGTGATCATCATGGCGATTGTACGGTGGGATCCGTTCGGAGAGGTGCTGCGCATGCAGCGCGACATGGACCGCATCTTCTCGCGTCTCGGCTCGGCCGAGGTGGGAGGGGAGTCGGTCGCGTGGATGCCGAAGGTCGATGTCAAGCGCAAGGACGACGACATGGTCGTGCGCGCGGAGCTTCCGGGCATCGATCCGGCCGACGTGGACGTCGAGGTCACGGACGGCGTGCTCACGATCCGCGGTGAGCGGAAGCTGGAGGAGAAGCAAGAGGGCGAGGACTGGCTCGTGTGCGAGAGCTGCTACGGCTCGTTCGAGCGTTCGCTCACCATTCCCGATGGCGTCGACCCGGCATCCATCACCGCCGACTACAAGGACGGCATCCTGATGGTGCACGTTCCCAAGGCGCTTGAGGCCGCGCGTCCGAAGACGACCAAGATCGAGATCGGGCCGTCGGCAGGCGCGCCTGAGCTCGAGGGCGCGAACGAGTAGCGCCGCTATGGTGGCACGGCAGCCGTGCCCGCATAGCAGCCCGAGAACGGGGTCCCGCACAGGGGCCCCGTTCCGTGTCCAGGGTCCGCTCATCGCCGTCGAGCGGTGAGTCGTGCCGTTCGTCACGGAATGCCGCTCGTCAGCATCGGTCTTGCGCCGGTGGGCCGTGATGCCGATAGGCATGGCAGGTGGTGTCATCGCCGGGAGGTGGCTGCGACGGACCTGAACGCTGCTGATATGGGAGTCCTTACGCCGGGACTATGGGATCCCCGGCGTATCTCGATGTTGCTCGAGGGCGCTCCATTCCCCGCTGCGTTGTGGTCAGGTAGCGAGCTCCGCTTCATGTGGATGAACACGACCTTCCTCGACCTCCTCGGCGAGGTCCGGCCTCGCTGGGACCTCCTCGGCATGCCTGTGAAGGGCTTCCTGTCCGACTCTCGCTCGGCATCACACTTCATCGATGTGGCCTACACCGGCCACCCGATCACCGTGCCCGAG
>DSAI01000094.1 GCA_011372845.1 Actinomycetota bacterium | reverse complement strand
ATGTTGAAGACCGTGCGGATGCCTATCTCGCGACGGGTGGGTCCGGCATGACGCATGCTCGCATGCAGCGACTGAGCGAACAGGAAGCCCACACCCACCTCGTCGATGCACCGCGCGATGTCGGCCGGACCGAGCCCGATATCCACACCGAGCGCCTCGAGGACGTCCGCCGCACCCGATGACGATGACACCGCACGGTTGCCGTGCTTGGCCACCGGCACTCCCGCACCGGCGACCACGAACGCGGTCGTCGTGGAGATGTTGAACGTATGCAGGCCGTCACCGCCTGTGCCCACGATATCCACGTAGCCCCGCACGGTCGGACGCACCGGTGTCGCGTGCTCGCGCATCGCCCGCGCGAAGCCGACGATCTCATCGACCGTCTCGCCCTTCATGCGCATCCCCACGATAAGCGCCGAGATCTGCGAGGGCGTCGCCTCGCCGTCCATCACGATGCCCATCACCCGCTCGGCTTCATCCTCGTCGAGCGACCCGCCGGCCGTGACGCGCGCGATCGCTCCGGACACCGTGGTCACCTCGGCCATCCGGGCAGACGACCGTGCCACGCCTCCCGCTGCGGCGATCGCGGCGGGAGCCTCGGGTGTCGACCGCTCGAGCGGCACTTCGCCGCACACATCGAGGAAGTTGGCGAGCAACTTGGTGCCCTCGGGAGTGAGCACGCTCTCCGGGTGGAACTGGACGCCGAAGACCGGCGACTCGCTATGGAAAAGCGCCTGGATGACCCCGTCGGCAGTGGTCGCCTGCACCACCAGCGGTGGCGCGATGCTCGCCGCGTCCACGCACAGCGAGTGATAACGCGTCGCCGTGAACGGGCTCGGGATGCCCGAGAACAGTCCGGCGCCATCGTGAGAGACGTCGTCCGTCTTCCCGTGCACGAGCTTCGGAGCCCTGCACACGGTACCGCCGAACACCTCGGCGATCACCTGATGGCCGAGACACACGCCGAGCACGGGGACTTCGGCTGCCGCGGCGCCACGCACGACGTCGGCCGAGATCCCGGCGTCGGCGGGGGTGCCGGGACCGGGAGATATCACTATCCCCGCCGGCTTCAGGGCAAGTGCCTCGGCAGCCGTGAGCGCATCGTTCCGCTCCACCCGCACCTCTGCCCCGAGTGCAGCGAGCAGCTGCACGAGGTTATAGGTGAAGCTGTCGTAGTTGTCGATGACCAGGATCATCGGACCACGCCCCCGTCGCACTCGGCCGGCCGGGAAACCACGGCCTCTGTCCTCGGATGCTCGCGCCTCCCGGCGCTCGCATCCTGCGAAAGGGTCGGCCTTAGGTTTCCCGCCCCGTCCTCGGCTGCATGTGTGGCGTTCTCCTCCCCATGCATCCCAGCGGCGAGTTCGAGCGCGTGATGGAGGGCCTTCGCCTTGTGCAGGCACTCCTCGTACTCGCGCTCGGGATCGGAGTCGGCCACAATACCCGCCCCGCTCTGCAGGTACGCCATGCCGCCGGTGAGGACGAACGTGCGGATGGTGATGCACATGTCCATGGCGCCATCCACGCCGAAGTAACCGACCGTGCCGGCGTATGGCCCCCGGGCGGCGGGCTCGAGCCCGGTGATGATCTCCATCGCGCGCACCTTGGGTGCGCCCGATACCGTCCCCGCCGGGAATGTCGCCCGGAGCGCGTCGAACGCGTCCTTGTCCTCGGCGAGCGTGCCGGTCACGTTGCTCACGATATGCATCACGTGGCTGTAGTACTCGACCTCCATGAGCTCGTCCACGGTCACGGTCCCTGGCCGGCTCACGCGTCCGATATCGTTGCGGCCAAGGTCCACGAGCATGACGTGCTCCGCACGCTCTTTGTCGTCCGCCAGCAGATCCGCGCGCAGCCGTCCGTCCTCGGCGGCGTCCGCGCCACGAGGCCGGGTACCGGCAAGGGGCCTGGTGAGCACCTGGTCGTCCTCGACACGCACAAGCGGCTCGGGACTCGACCCCACGAGGGTGACGTCGTTCGTGCGGATGTAGAACATGTAGGGACTCGGGTTCACCGCACGGAGCACCCTGTACAGATCGAGGCCGTCACCGTCGTACGGGGCCGAGAACCGCTGCGACAGCACGACCTGGAAGATGTCACCGGCGGCGACGTGCTCCTTGGCCTTCTCGACCGACGCGATGAAGTCGTCGCGATGCGTGTGCGCGTGCAGCGGCACCGGCGCGCTCATTCCCACGGCGCCCAGCTCGGCTCCCCCCGGACCCCGGTCGATGCGCGACAGGCAATCGTCGATCCTGCGTAACGCGGCATCATATGCGGGCCCCGGCGCGCCGCCTGGTCGCACCGGAGCGATGACCTGCAACACCCGCCGGGCGTGATCGAACGCGACCACGATGTCCGCCATCATGAACACCATGTCGGGCACATCGAGGTCGTCGTCACCGTGGCGTGGGACCCGCTCGAATCCGCTTGCGGCCTCATACCCCACGAACCCCACCGCTCCGCCAACGAACAGCGGGAGCCCCGGAACACGCGCGACGCAGCCGGCCTTGAGCCGTTCGGCGACGACCTCGAGCGGATCCCCGGCGCGCAGGCCATGGACGCTTCCGTTCTCGACCACCACCTCACCCCGCCGGGCGGTGATCACCTCGCGATCGCCCACGCCCAGGAAGCTGTAGCGGCCAAGCCGCTCTCCCCCGATCACGCTCTCGAGCAGGAACGCGTGACGCGCCCCCTCGGCAAGCGCCATGAACGCCGAGATCGGCGTGGTCAGGTCCGCGTAGACCTCACGCGCGACCGGCACGACATCGTATGCGGCGGCCAGACGTACGAACTCGTCCTTCGTTGGCAGGATCACCTGCGTCTCCTCTCGGCACCCTTGGACATACAAAAAAGCCCTCGTCCTCTAAGGGACGAGAGCTCTGCTCCCGCGGTGCCACCCTTGTTGCCGATGCCTCCCGGCTCCGGCCACTCGTCCTGCAGTACGCCGACCTTGTTCGGTCTTGATACCCGGTCCCTTGTATCGGTGGGCGTCCGCCGGAACTACTGGGCACGATGGCTGTTACTCCGGAACCTCAGGGGTCCATTCCTGCCGATCGCTCACGCCGGGTTTCCACCATCCCCGGCTCTCTAGGCTTCACGATTCGGAGTACTACTCCCCGTCACAGGCCGCATGTTCGATTGTTGCGCACGATAGCAGGGTGTCGGACGTCGTGCAAGCGT
>DSAI01000022.1 GCA_011372845.1 Actinomycetota bacterium | reverse complement strand
GAACGCCTCCTGCTTGGAGGGCTGGCCCGTGGCCGAGAGCGCCGCCATCGTGCGTCCGTGGAAGCTGCGCTCCGCCGTCACGATATGGAAGCACGACTCGCCGCGCTTCGCCTTCCCCCACCGGCGGGCGAGCTTGATCGCGCCCTCCGCGGCCTCGGTGCCCGAGTTGCAGAAGAACGCCTTCCATCCGCCCCCGGCCAGCCCGGACAGCCGCTCGGCCAACGCAGCCCGATGCTCGACATGGTAGAGGTTGGAGACGTGGACGAGCCTGCGCATCTGATCCGCGACCGCATCCGCGACCGCCGGATGCGCATGCCCGAGGTTGACCGCGCCGATGCCGGACACGAAGTCGAGGTACTCCCGGCCCTGGTCGTCATACAAGCGCATGCCCTCGCCCCGCTCGAAGAGTACGGGCTGCCGGGCATAGGTAGGCAGATGGAACGCGGCATCAAGCGCCGCGAGCCGCTCGTAACGTACACCCATCGTCACAGTGTCACCTCGCCCTCATACGCTGCGTAAGTGGCGTCGTCTTCGAGGCCGAGGCTCGACGTCTCGGCCGTGATCATCGTCCCCACGCCCTCATCCGTGTACACCTCGAGCAACAAGGCGTGCGGGATGGTGCCGTTGAGGATATGCGCGCGCTCGACGCCCTGACTCAGGGCATGCACGCACGCACCGACCTTCGGGATCATCCCGGCGGCGAGCGTGCCTCCGTCCAACATGGCTTCCGCCTCATCGAACGACAGGGCGCTGATCAGCGAGCCCTTGTCGGCGAAATCCGCGTACAGGCCGTCCACGTCGGTGAGAAAGATCACCTTCTCGGCGCCGAGCGCGGCGGCCATCTCGCCAGCGACAAAATCCGCGTTGATGTTGAAGGAGCCGCCATCGTCTCCCGCTCCTACCGAAGCGATGACCGGGATGAACCCGTCTTCAATGAGGTCGGTGACCACGGTGGTGTCGATGGATGTGACATCGCCGACGCGCCCGAGCCGCTCGTCCTTGCGCGTGGCGCGGATGAGGTTGGCGTCGTCACCCGCGATCCCCACCGCCAGGCGGCCGTGCGCGTTGATCGCCGAGACGAGGTCGCCGTTCACCTTGCCGACGAGCACCATCTTCACGATCTCCATCGCCTCCGGCGAGGTGACCCGCAGGCCGTCGACGAACTCGACCGGCATACCCAGCCTGTCCATGTACGCGGATATCTCCGGTCCCCCGCCGTGCACGATCACGGGGTTGATCCCCACGAGTTTCATGAGGACGATATCCGCGGCCACGCCGTGTCGCAGCGCTTCGTCGGTCATCGCCGCGCCGCCGTACTTGATGACGACCGTGCGACCCCAGGCGCGCTTGATCCAGGGAAGCGATTCCATGAGGATGGCGGCCTTGTCGTGCATATCCATAGGCTGCTCCTTGATCATGAGCGGTAATCCCCGTTGATGCGCACGTAGTCATGGCTGAAGTCGCAGGTCCACACCGTGGCTTCGCCGACCCCGACGTGCAGGTCCACCAGCACCTCGATCTCGGGCTCGGCAAGCGCGCGTGCGGCTTCCTCCTCGTCGAAGCCGAGGGCGGTGCCGTTGCGGCACATCGTGATGCCGGCGAAGACGATCTCGAAGGCTGCGGGATCCACATGCGCCCCGGACTTCCCGATCGCCATAGCCACCCGTCCCCAGTTCGCGTCCTCGCCGTAGAGCGCGCACTTCACGAGCGGGGAGTTCGCTATCGAGAACGCGGCGATTTCCGCGTCGCGCTCATCAGCGGCGCCACGTACCGTCACGGTCACGAACTTCGTGGCACCCTCACCGTCGCGAACCACCATCTTGGCCAGATCGGTGGCGACTTGCGTGATGGCAGCGCTCACCGCCTCGTAGGCGGCACTGCCCGACTCGAGCAACGCACCTCCCTCGGCGCCTGAGGCCATGAGTATGCACGAGTCGTTGGTGGACGTGTCAGAATCGACCGTGATGCGGTTGAACGAGCGCGAGACGGCATGCCGGAGCAGGGCATCGCACGTGTCCGGCGACAGCGGCGCGTCGGTGGTGAGGAACGCGAGCATCGTCGCCATGTTCGGCTGTATCATCCCGCTTCCCTTGGCGATACCACCAACGGTGAAGGTCCGTCCGTCCGCCGTCACTTCGACGGCCGACTGCTTCTGAAACGTGTCCGTGGTCATGATGGCTTCCGCCGCAGTCTCGCCGCCGGCGGGACCCAGCTCGGCGACCGCCTCGCGGATCCCCGCTTCCACGTGGTCTATCGGGAGCGGCACGCCGATCACCCCGGTGGAGCAGACCGCCACCTCGCCGGGCAGGCAATCGAGCACCTCGGCTGTCGTTGCCGCCATCCGGCGCGCGTGGACCATGCCCTGATCCCCGGTGCAGGCGTTGGCGTTGCCGGCGTTCACCGCAATCGCGCGCAACATCCCGTCGGCCGTATGGGCACGCGAGACGAGCACCGGGGGCGCCGCCGTTGCGCTCTGCGTGTAGACGCCGGCGGCAGGACACGGAGCGTCGACGGCGATCACGCACACGTCGCGCCGGCCCGAGCGCTTCAACCCGGCGCTGACGCCAGCCGCAACGAACCCGACCGGCGCGGTCACACCGCCTGCCTTATCTGAGAAGACCAACTCCTCGGCCTGTGCCACGTGCACTCCTTACACGATCGGGACCTGCGTTTCGAGGCCCATCGTCTCTTCTATGCCCAGCGCCAGGTTGGCGCACTGCACTGCCTGCCCTGCCGTCCCTTTGACGAGGTTGTCGATCGCGCACGTCACCACGAGGGTGTGCGTTACCTGATCCAGCGTCACGCCCACGTGCGCCCGGTTGCTGCCGCGGACGTGACCCGTGGCCGGTTGGACCCCCGGGTCGCAGACGGTCACGAACGGTTCGTCCGCGTACGCGCTCCGGTAGATCGCATGGACCGCCTCGGGGGTGAGCCCCGGATCGCACTGGAGGTACACCGTGGACAGCAACCCCCTGCCGAGCGGCGCAAGATGCGGCGTGAACACCACTGCCGGCGCATCCAGCCCCAGGTCGCCGAGCGCCTGCGCGATCTCCGGGGTGTGGCGATGCGACGTCACCTTGTAGGCGGCCACCGAGTCCGCCGCGTTCATGAAGTGTGTGGCCTCCGAGAGACTCCGCCCTGCGCCCGAGACACCGGAGATCGCGTCCACGATGACCCGTCCGG
>DSAI01000127.1 GCA_011372845.1 Actinomycetota bacterium | reverse complement strand
GGGGGTCGGTTCCATTCTAGCCACCAGGACGCCGCCAAGCACGACCATCGCACCGCCGGCCACGGTTGGGAGGGTGAGCGGCTCGGCGAGGAATGCGGCGGCGAAGAGCACCGCAGCCACCGGTTCCGCATAGGTGAGTATCGCCGCGTGATCGGCGCGCACGGCGCGGAGGCCCGTGAGGAAGAGCAGGCCGGTGCCGGTCGTATGGACCACGCCGAGCGTCGCCAGAGACCCCCACTCCACGGCGGTGGATGGCCCTGGGAGCAGGAGCATCGCGGGCAGGAGCACGACCGAGGCGACCAGCGTCTCACCCGCCATGTACACGGGCACCGGGATGCCTTCGAGCAGCCGCTTGGCCACTACCACGCCGATCGAGTACGTGAACGCCGAGGCGAACGCGAGCGCCGCACCGAGCAGATGCGTGCCGCCAGAGAGGGCGAGGCCCGCTGGCCCCACGATGACCACCGTACCCGCAAGCGCGAACCCGAGAGGAGCGAGCGCACGAGCATCGAACGGCTCGCGGGTGACGAGAGGGGAGAGCGCGGTCACGAGGACCGGACCCGTGTAGGTGAGCAGCACGGCGACAGCCACGCTTGTGAGCTGCAGCGCGCTGAAGAACAGGACCCAGTTGAGGGCGAGTACCACTCCCATGGCGGACAGACCGAGCAGCCGACGCGGGGTGAGGCGCCTCACGTCGCTCAGCCGGCGGCGGAGCAGGAGGATGATCGTGGCCGCGGCGAATGCGAGGGCCACACGCCAGAAGACGATCACCAAAGCGCTGGTGTCGACCTGCCTGGAGAGCAGGGGGATCGAGCCCCATACGACGCCGGCGACGGCGATCCGGGCGAGTCCGCTCCGATACGAGACCGCGTGTCCCATCATCGTCCCCCTGAGACACCTCCGGTGGCGGGCCGCCTCACCGCTCAGCAGATGCGGGGAAGCTGCTCGCCCACGAGCATGTCCATGATGCGCGTGGCGCCGAACGACGTCCGCACGTACACCTTGCCCGCTGGACCCTCGGCCACGGAGCCGATGACCGCGGCCTCGGCTCCGTATGGGGCGGCCTTCATCGCCGCGAGCGCCGCGTCGGCCTGCTCGGCAGGCACTACCGTGACCATCTTGCCCTCGTTGGCCACCTGGTACACGTCGTAGCCCAGCATCTCGCACGCGCCGCGGACCTGCTCGTTTACCGGCACATCGGGTTCCTCCACGGTGATCGAGACACCCGAGGCCTCCGCCAGTTCGTTCAATGTGCTCGCCAGCCCGCCCCTGGTGGGGTCCCGGAAGCACCGTACGTCGGGGGCAGCCTCGAGCACGGCCGCCACGAGGTGGTTGAGCGGTGCGGCGTCGGTGCGGATGTCGGTGGAGAAGGACAGCCCCTCGCGCGTGGAGATCACAGCCACCCCGTGGTCGCCGAGCGTGCCCGAGAGCAGCACCACGTCGCCGGGGCGGCAGTGGGAGCCGGAGAGGTCGATCCCATCGCCGAGTGCGCCCACTCCCGCGGTGTTCACGTACACGCCGTCGCCGTGCCCACGTTCCACCACCTTCGTGTCGCCGGTGACGATGCGCACGCCCGCCTCGGCCGCCGCATCCCGCATCGAGACGAGGATCTGCTTGAGGTCGGCGACGGCGAGCCCCTCCTCGAGGACGAAGCCCACCGAGAGGTAGAGCGGCTGAGCGCCGGATGTGGCCACGTCGTTCACGGTGCCGCAGACGGCGAGGCGTCCGATGTCGCCGCCCGGGAAGAAGAGCGGGTTCACGGTGTAGGTGTCGGTCGAGAATGCCAGCCTGCTCGTGGGGATATCGAGGGCCGCCGCGTCGTCCATCCGCAGCAGGATCTCGTCGCCGAACTCGGCAACGAAGATCTCCTCGATGAGTTCCTTCATCATCGTGCCGCCGCTGCCGTGAGCAAGCAGTATCCGGTCAGAACGCATGTCGACCTCCATATCGCAGGAGCCCCCGTCCGGCGTTGGCGCCGGCAGGGTCAGTCCTGTCCCTTACCGTAGTCGGTGTACCGGTAGTACGCGGCGCACGAGCCCTCGCTTGAGACCATGCAGGGCCCCACCGGGTGCTCCGGCGTGCAGGCGCGGCCGAACAGCTTGCAGTCGAACGGCAGCACCACGCCGCGCAGCACGTCGCCGCACTGGCAGCCCTTGATCTCGCGTGGCTCGGGCGGTGTGACGGGTACGCGCACGCGGGCATCGTAGCGTGAGAACTCCGGCCGCAACGCAAGGCCGGTGCCGGGAATCACGCCGATGCCGCGCCATTCGGAGTCGCATGGCTCGAACGCGGCCTCCATGGCCGCGATCGCGGCACGGTTGCCCGAGGCGTCAACGCCGCGTCCGTACGCGATCTCTATCTCGGCACGGCCCTCGGCGAGTTGGCGCGCGAGCATCCACACGCCCTGTAGCACGTCCACCGGCTCGAAGCCGGTGATCACGCCCGGCACGCCGTACTCGGTGGCCAGGAACTCGTACGGCCCGGTACCGATGATGGTGGAGACGTGGCCGGGAAGGATGAAGCCCGTCACGCGCACCTCGGAATCGTTCACGAGCGCCTGCAACGCACCTGGGACGGTCTTGTGGAGCGAGAGCGCCGACCAGTTGGAGAGCCCGCGGCGTGCGGCCTCCTTGATCGTGAGCGCCACGGTGGGGGCGGTCGTCTCGAATCCCACGCCGAGGAAGACCACGTGCTTCTCGGGCTCGCGCTCCGCGAGCGCGAGGGAGTCGAGCGGGGAGTACACCACGCGCACATCGCGTCCCTCGGCCTTCTCCGCCGAGAGCGACGAGTACGATCCCGGCACCTTCATCATGTCGCCGAAGGTGGTGAGGATCACGCCCGGCTGCCGCGCCATCTCGATGGCGAGGTCGATGTCCGGGTTCGCGGTCACGCAGACCGGGCAGCCGGGACCCGACAGGAGCTTGATCGTGTCGGGCATGAGACCGCGCAGGCCGTGCTTGGCGATCGCCATGGTGTGGGTGCCGCAGACCTCCATCAGCGTGCAGGGCTCCTGTGCGGTGCTGTGGATGGCCTCGACCAGGGTGCGCGCGACCTCCGGGTCGCGGAAGCCGTCGAGGATGTCGTTCACGATGCCGGGACCTCGGCGGTCTCGCCAGGAGCCTCATCGGCCGACGCCTCGCCGGCCTCCATCTCCGCAGCGAGCTCGTCGGCGTGCTTGATGCC